>NZ_JBSHAP010000068.1:0-51524 GCF_053611565.1 Kitasatospora sp. NPDC054795 | reverse complement strand
CTCGGCCCCCCCCCCCCGGGGCGGCCCCCCCCCCCCCCCCCCCCCGGGCGGTGTTTGGCGGCCTACCCCCCCCCCCCCCCCCTAAGCTTCCCCCCCGGCGGCCCCTTGCACCCCGCAAGCACCCGCCGGTCAACGAGACTGTGGGGCAGGCGCATTCTCGCTTTCGAACACCTGCGTCCTCCGGACATCCTCCCCGGCAGGCTGTCCGATGAGCGGACGATCCGGGAGACAGAACCCGGCGTACAGGCCGACATCGGGAGCCAGGTCTTCCTTCCCCTCCGCGCCCTGTCTATGCGGAAACGTGAATGATCCTTGCCCGCCGACTTTCAGGCTCCCTAGGGTTCTGGTCACCAACCCGCACAGCATGTGGAGGGGACGATGGAGCTCACACGGATCGCAGGCGGCGACCCGAACTGCCGCAACGACGACTGCCCGACGATCTACACCACTGACCGGGGCACCATCGCCGTCCAGGGGTACACCGTGGAGCGGCGGACGCCCGCGGGGGAGTCTGTGGTGGAGATTCCCGAAGACGTGTTGCGGGAGGCGTTCCGTGCTCTTGGATGGTGACTCCTGGCGCCCGTTCTTCGACTCGTTCGAGCGTGAGGCGTTCCGGCTGGAGACCCTGAATTCCTATGCCATGCCCGGTGAGGACGAGGAGTTTCAGGAATTCCTGGCCACTGGCGAGTTGCATATTCCTGCGGACGATCCGTGGCTTGTCCGAGTTCGGAACTACTGTGCGACCGGGCGGTGGATCGGGCGGGTCCACGTCCTGACCGGGCCGCTGTCCGACTACCTGCGCTACGAGTTCGCCGCCTACGCGTACAACGTCGAGGCCGGCGAGGACATCCGGATCCTGGACCTCACCGGACGGGAGAATCCCGGGCTTCCGGAGCAGGACTTCTGGATGTTCGACAGCAGGAAAGTGGTCGACATGAAGTACCGCTCCGACGGCACGCAGATCGCGCGGGATCTCCTGGAGGATCCTGATCTGGAGCAGTACCGGCGCTGGCGTGATCTCGCTCTGTCCCTCTCGGTCCCGTTCACGGAGTACAGCACAGCTTGACCCTCGATCCCGGTAGGGCCGGAGAGCAACGTCGAAACCTTGCAGCGGCGCTCAAGGATCTTCGACGTGCCTCCGGCCTTTCCGGTGAGCGTCTGGCCGTGCGGTGCGGGATGAGTCAGAGCAAGATCTCCCGTATCGAGACCGGGAAGGTTCTCCCCACGGTCGTCGACGTCCAGCAGATCATCGCCGCGGTGGGCATGGACGCTGACCTGGCCCAGGAACTGCTCGACCTGGCCAGCGTGGCCAATGCCGAATACGAGGACGTCCGTGCTTCCGTCCGTCGTGGCCTGCATGTGCGGCAACGCGAACTGGCTGCTCTCGAAAGCGGCGCCCAGCACATCCGCTACTTCCTGCCCGCGATGCCGTCCGGTCTGCTTCAGACACCGGAGTACATGCGTACGGCCATGAGTCCTCCGATCGACCCCATCGAAGGCGATGTGTCCCGGACCATCGCTCTGAAGCTCGAACGCCAGGCCGTTCTCTACGACGAGAGCAAGCGATTCGACTTCCTGCTGACCGAATCGGCTGTCCGTTGGAAACTGTGCGCCTCGCCGATCATGGCCGTCCAGCTGGACCGAATCGCCTCCGTTTCTCAGCTCCCGAACGTCAATGTCGGCATCATCCCGCCGTCTGCCCAGGTGGCCGACGTTCCGTTTCACACCTTCACGGTCTACGGAGCGCAGCTCGTGACGATCGAGTTGTTCACCGGGCGGCTCGTCCTGCGTGATCCCAAGGATATCGATCACTATCGGCAGCTGTTTGATTTCTTTCGCAGCCCCTGGACGACCCGGGGTTCGCGTTCTGGGCCGATCTCCACCTCGGGCCCACCGTCGTCCGTGACGGCCGTGCGCTTCGCGACTTCGCGGACGGCTCGACCGCCCGCGCGCACGGCCCCACTGTCGTCGTCGGCGGCCCCCGGGACCTCTGGCGGACAGTCGAGGCCGCCCACCGGGTCTGGCTCGACCTGAACCGCCCTCGCCGTGAGTGGTTCACCGTCGAGGTCGGTCCGGAGGGTCAGTTCGTGGGCTGCGCGGCGCCGGACGGCAGCACGATCCGCTGGCCCCTCTGAGGACGCGGGAAGTCGGCGGCATCGACTTCCTGTGTGCGCGGATGCGGCATTGCACCGGATTCCGGCCCTTCTGGTCCGGATAGTGGCTCGATCGGCGCGCTTGTGAGTGACCGGGCACGTGCATAGCGTGACCGGGTCGCGCTGTGACACTCACACACAACGATGTGGAGGTGGATTCGCCATGCCCGAAACGCCCGAGTACGCCGAGCCCATCGAGCCCACCGCCGGTGTCACCGAGGCGAACCGGAAAGTCTCGACGGCGGTCGGGGCAGTCGACGAGAAGGGCGGCCGAGACTTCGCCGACGCCGACAGGTTCATGATCGCCCCGCCGAACGTGCCGGCGATCTACGCCCGCAGGGAGCCGCAGAAGGTCGTCCGGGGCTTCTCCACGTACGACTTCCTCGCCGACTCCGACCCGGGTTCCGTGCCGCCGACGGCCAACGGGAGTCTGTGGCGGCAGGGCCAACTCGCGGCTGTCGCAGGGCTGTTCCATGTCAGCGGCTGTCGCGCGTACCGGGTCTACCAGGTGCGCGGCTACGACCTGTCCAACATGACATCTACGCCGGCCCGGCGATGGCTCGGCACGCCCGGTACATGTACGCGGCGCAGCTGGACAAGGGGCCGACGGGGCAGGTCGGTGCCGGCCTGGGCCTGACCATCTCCACCGCCGAGGTGACCCTCGTCCCGCCGACCGTCCACATCGGCGGGCCCGAGCACCAGCCGGTGTCGAAGGCGCAGTGGAACGAGCGGGCCTACGTGATCCCCTGGCGGCCGGGGCTGTACCAGTACGAGCCGTCCGGCGTGCAGCTGCTGTTCCGGCTCACCCCGGGGAGCCGCCGGTATGCCGCCGGTACGCCTGCGGGGCCGGGGTCGGCGCTGAAGCACCTCGCCCCGCCGAGCTGATGCTCGGCGGGGCGGGTTGCTGCGCGGGACGCGCGGTCAGGGCTGCTGCGGGTCGGGCTGCTGCGGGTCCGACTGGGGCGCGGTCGCCGGGCCCGCGCCGGGCGCCGGGCCGGTGGGGGCCCCGGTCCCGGTGCTGTTCGGGTTGGTCTTGGGCGCCGGGTCGGGGATGTCGGCCATCGGCAGGGTCTGCTTGGGGGTGCCGCGCAGGGCCTGGTTCATGGCGTCCCGCCAGATCGGGCCGGGGCCGTCGGCGCCGAAGACCTCGGCGCGGTACTTCCCGTTGATGGTGATGTTGCGCATCTCCACGCCGCCCTGGGGGCCGCCGATCCAGACGGCGGTGGCGAGCTGCGGGGTGTAGCCGTTGAACCAGGCGGCCCGCTTGCGGTCCGAGGTGCCGGTCTTCCCGGCGATCTGCCGGTTGTCCTCCAGGCTGAGCGCCGCGCCGGTGCCGTTGTTCTCGGTCACGCCGTTCAGGACGGTGTTCAGTGCCCGCGCCGTCGAGTCGGAGAACACCTTCTCGCACTGGCCGGCCGGGACGGGGACGTCCTTGCCCTCGACGGTGGTGATCCGGTTGATGGCGACCGGGGCGCAGTGGGTGCCCTGGGCGGCGAAGGTCGCGTAGACGTTGGCCATGGTCAGCGGGCTCATCTCCTCGACGCCCAGGGCCATCGCGGGGACCTCCTCCAGGGGCTTGCCGCTGGCCTTGGTGGTGATGCCGAGCTTGTTGGCCATCTGCTTGACCGCGCAGAGGCCGATCTCCTGCTCCATCTGGATGAAGTAGGTGTTGACCGAGAGGGCCATCGCCATCTTCAGCTGGTACGGGCCCTTCTCGCTCGCGGACTCGTTGGGGACGACCGTCTTGGGCCGGGCGTCGTTCTTCCAGGTCCCTTCGCAGGTCTTCATCGTCGGGTACTCGAGCTTGTTGGGGGACGAGTACTCCTGGGTCGCCGGCAGGCCGGCCTCCAGTGCCGCGGCCGCGACGACCGGCTTGAAGGTGGAGCCGGGCTGGAAGCCGTTGCCGCCGCCCATCGCCGCGTCGACGTTGAGGTTGACGACGGTCTGGTTCTGGTTGGTGTCCAGGCCGTACGGGCGGGTCTGGGCCATCGCCAGGATCTTGCCGGTACCGGGCTCGACCATGGAGGCGGCGGCGGAGACGGTGTCGGTGACCCGCACGTTGGTGCTCACCGCGTTCTGGGCGGCGGCCTGCTTGTCGGGGTCCAGCGTGGTGTAGATGTTCAGGCCGCCCTGGTTCCAGAACTTCTTGCGCTCGTCGGCGCTCTTGCCGAAGGCCGGGTCCTGCTTGACCACGTGGCGCACGTAGTCGCAGAAGAAGCCCATACCGGCCTGGGCGGTGATGCAACCGTTCTGCGGGGCCTTGAAGTTGAGGCCCAGCGGGGCGGCCTTCGCCTCCTTCGCCTGCTCGGCGGTGAGGTGCTTGTTCTCCAGCATCTTGTCGATGACGGTGTCGCGGCGGTTCTGCGCGGCCTGCGGGTGCAGCTTCGGGTCGTACTGGGACGGGTTCTGCACCAGCCCGGCGAGCGTGGCCGCCTCGGCGACGGTCAGGTCCTTGTTGCTCTTGCTGAAGTAGCGCTGGGAGGCGGCCTCCACGCCGTAGGCGCCGTTCCCGTAGTACGTGATGTTGAGGTAGTTGGTGAGGATCTGGTCCTTCGGCACCTCCTCCTCCAGCTTGATGGCGACCTTGAGCTCCTGGATCTTGCGGCCCAGGGTCTTGCGCTGGGCCTCCAGGACGGCGTCCCGGTCGTCGCCGGCCTGTTCCACGTTGACGTTCTTCACGTACTGCTGGGTCAGCGTGGAGGCGCCCTGGGAGGCGGTGCCGCTCTCCGCGTTCTTGCTGATGGCGCGCAGTACGCCCTTGAGGTCGACGGCGCCGTGCTCGTAGAAGCGGGCGTCCTCGATGTCGACCTGGGCCTGCCGCATGAACGGCGACATCTGCTCGGCGGTGATGACGGTGCGGTCGCGCTCGTAGACCTTGGCGATCAGCCCGCCCTTGGCGTCGAAGATCTGGGTGGCCTGGGTGAGCGGCGGGGTCTTGAAGTCGGAGGGGACGTCCTCGAACCCCTCCGCCGTGTTCTTGGCCGCCAGCCCGATGCCGCCGGCGACGGGCAGGGCGAGGCCGGCCAGCAGGACGCCGGACACCACGCTCACCCCCAGGAAGGTCGCACCGAAGCGGGCCAGCCGGAGCGGCGCCTTGCGGGGCGGCTGGGGGGCCGCGTCCTCGGCGGAACTCCATATCGGGGGGTGGTTCGAATCCATTCCGGAATGCTAACCGGTGAAAGTCACCGGCCGAACGGTTTTTCGGGCGTGGTTGTCACGGCTGTGCAACAGGCGGGGGACCGACTCCGGCAGGGCTGGTCGTGTACGCACTGAATGAATGCGGGGGAATTGGGTGGTCCGTACGCAATGCGGACCGATCCGTGTGCGGCGCCGCTCCCTCCCGTGGTCCTGCACTCACTGTGATGCGGTGGGCGGGCCGAAAGGTTGCGGGCTTCCGGTCAGGCGGCGGCACCTCCGGTCCCGGGAGCGCTCTCCAGGACCGCTTCGACGTCGACCTCGACGTCGACCAGGTTGCCGACCACCGTGCCGCCCCGGTCCACCACGTCGTTCCAGCTCACGCCGAAGTCCTGGCGGTTGATCCGGGTGCTGGCGGTGAATCCGGCGCGCCGCCGGGGGCCCAGGTCGCGCCCGTCCTCCCACCACGGGGTGTCCCACTGCCCGAGGTAGGTCACGTCGAAGGTGACCGGGCGGGTCACGCCGCGGATGGTGAGCCGGCCCGTGACCTCGAAGCCGCTCGCGCTCACCTGGTGGACCTGTGATCCGACGAAGCTCCAGGTCGGGTGGTGCTCGACATCGAAGAAGTCGGCGCTGCGCAGATGCGCGTCCCGCTCGGGCGAACCGGTGTACACCTGGGTCGCGTCGATGGTCGCCTCGACCCTGGCCCGCTCCGGAGCGTCCGGGTCGACCTCCAGGAAGCCGTGCACGTTCTTCAGCTGGCCGCGCACGTAGGTGACCATCATGTGTCTCGCGCGGAACTCCGCACCGGTGTGGCTGGGCTCGAAGAACCATTTCGTGGTGGCCATGGCGACTCCGTGGGGTGGTGGCCGGAGGGTCCCCGAGATCCCCTCCAGCCAGCGTAGGACGAAGCCGGCCCGCGGTCGTCCGGACGGCGGCCGACCCGCACCGCCGCCTCCCCCGGACCGGCAGCACCCCCGCGGCCGCCCGCCGGGCTGGCAGCACCCGCGCGGCCGGGCCAGGCTGGTGGGGACGGGGACCGCCCAGCCCAGGAGGCAGGTATGACCGGCGAGCCGATCCCGGGGATCGACCCCACCGCGGTGCCCAGCGGCGAGGGCTGCGCGGAGTGCCTGGCCGGTGGCGGGTGGTGGTTCCACCTGCGGCGCTGCGCGGCCTGCGGCCACATCGGCTGCTGCGACTCCTCCCCGGCCCAGCACGCGACGAAGCACGCCCGCGGGGCAGGCCACCCGTTCCTGGTCAGCTTCGAGCCCGGCGAGGACTGGTTCTGGAACCTGGAGACCGGCGCGTACTACGAGGGCCCGCCGCTGGCGCCGCCCACCGCCCACCCGGCCGACCAGCCCACCCCGGGCCCGGCCGGCAAGGTCCCCGCCGACTGGCAGTCGCGGCTGCACTGACGGCCCAGCGGCCGCACCGGCGGCCCCGAGGCATTCGGCAGGTCACAACCGAGCCGGGCACAACCGAGCCGGGCACAACCGAGCCGGTCACAGCCGAGCGCGTCACAACCGAATCGTTCCGGCGGCCCCTTGCGCCTCGCGCGGGGCCGCCGGGCGCTGTCCGCCCGCCCGGACACGGCGGAAAACCGGGCGACTCCCGCGGGCTTGATCCTCTACGGTGAACGCGCCCAGGGCGGCCGTTTACCGCCCGTCGACGTGGCGCGACCAACGCGCCCGCACCCCAGGGGGTCCCCTGTCATGACGCGCACCCTTGTCGTAGAGCTCCACGCGCACCTCGGAGAGACGGTCACCGTCTACGGGTGGGTGAACACGCTCCGACTCCAGCGGCGCATCCAGTTCGTGCTGGTCCGGGACCACACCGGTCTCGTGCAGGTCACCCACCTCCGCGGTGGGGAGGGCGACGCCGTCGAGGCCGCCTTCGAGGGCGTGACGGTCGAGTCCGCCGTGAAGATCACCGGAAGGGTCGTCGCCAACCCGCAGGTCAAGCTCGGTGGGCTGGAGATCGTCCCGTCCCGGGTGGAGGTGGTCTCACCGGCCGAGCCGAAGCTGCCGATCGACGAGAAGACCGGTATCGACCAGCGCCTGGACTGGCGCTTCCTCGACATCCGGCGCCCCTCCCAGCACCTGGTCTTCGACGTCCAGACGACCGTCGAGCGGGCGATGCGCGAGGTGGCGGCCGAGGAGGGCTTCACCGAGCTGCACACGCCGAAGCTGATGGGGACGGCCTCCGAGTCGGGCGCCGAGGTGTTCGAGGTCGGCTACTTCGGCCGCACCGCCTACCTCGCCCAGTCCCCGCAGTTCTACAAGCAGATGGCCATCGCCGGCGGCATCGACCGGGTCTTCGAGATCGGGCCGGTGTTCCGGGCCGAGCCGTCCTTCACCTCCCGGCACGCCACCGAGTTCACCGGGGTCGATGTCGAGATCGCCTGGATCGACGGGGTCGAGGACGTGATGGACTTCGAGGAGCGGATGCTGCACCGAGTCCTCGCGGCCGTGGCCGAACGCCACGGTGCGGCGATCGCCGAGCACTTCGGCACCGCGGTCACGGTCCCCGGGCTGCCGTTCCCCCGGATCACGATGGCCGAGGCGCTGGCCCGGCTCCGCGCCACCGGCTGGGACCGGGAGGGCGTCAAGGACGACCTCGACCCCGAGGGCGAGCGCGCGCTGTGCGCCCTGATCGCCGAGGAGACCGGGCACGAGTTCGTCTTCGTCACGCGGTTCCCGGCCGCCGTACGGCCGTTCTACCACCTGCGGCCCGAGGACGACCCGACCGTCACCGAGTCCTTCGACCTGCTGTGGAAGGGCGTGGAGATCACCACCGGCGCCCAGCGCGAGCACCGGTACGACCGCCTCGTCGCCCAGGCCCGGGAGAAGGGCATGGACACCGGGCCGCTCTCCGGATACCTCGACTGCTTCCGCTACGGCACGCCGCCGCACGGCGGACTCGGTCTGGGGCTCGGCCGGCTGCTCATGCTGGCGCTGGGCCTGCCGTCGATCCGTGAGGCGACGTTCCTCTTCCGGGGCCCGCACCGGCTCGAACCGTAGGACTTGAACCGTACGGATCGACGGAACGGGCCGCGCCCGAGGAGGTCTCTTCCTCGGGCACGGCCCGTTCTCTCGTGTCCGTCGGCCGTCGTGTCCGTCGGCCGGATTCCGTCAGCTGCGGCGCAGGGCCTCGGTGAGCCGGTTGGCGGCTTCGATGATGGCCTGGGCGTGCAGCCGGCCCGGGTGGCGGGTCAGGCGCTCGATGGGGCCGGAGACGGAGACGGCGGCCACCACGCGGTTGGACGGCCCGCGGACGGGGGCGGAGACGGACGCGACGCCCGGCTCCCGTTCCCCGATGGACTGGGCCCAGCCGCGGCGGCGGACGCCGCTGAGCGCGGTGGCGGTGAAGCGGGCGCCCTGGAGGCCCCGGTGGAGGCGCTCGGGCTCTTCCCAGGCCAGGAGGACCTGGGCGGCGGAGCCGGCCTTCATCGGCAGGGTGCTGCCGACGGGGACGGTGTCGCGCAGGCCGGAGAGTCGTTCGGCGGCGGCGACGCAGATGCGCATTTCGCCTTGGCGGCGGTAGAGCTGCGCGCTTTCCCCGGTGACGTCGCGCAGGTGGGTGAGGACGGGGCCCGCGGTGGCGAGCAGTCGGTCCTCGCCGGCGGCGGCGGAGAGTTCGGACAGGCGGGGGCCGAGGATGAAGCGGCCCTGCATGTCCCGGGTGACCAGGCGGTGGTGTTCGAGTGCGACGGCGAGTCTGTGGGCGGTGGGGCGCGCCAGACCGGTGGCGGCGACCAGCCCCGCCAGCGTGGCGGGGCCCGACTCCAGTGCGCTGAGCACCAGAGCGGCCTTGTCGAGAACGCCGACGCCGCTAGTGTTGTCCATAGCATGATATTGCAGTCTCAGGTAGCGAGACGCAAGTCCGTTTCGATGTTCGCCATCCTCTCAGATACCCGCAAAGCGGCTCTTCCGGGACTTCGAGTCTCACATGCTGGATGTGTCGGAGGGCGCGCCGCGGCACCGGAACCGCAGGCGGCGAAACGGCGGGGGGAATGGCGGGGGGAATGGCGGGGGAAATAAAAAAAGCCCCTGCCGTGTCACTGTCGGACACGGCAGGGGCCGTAAAAAGAATTCGGCGGCGTCCTACTCTCCCACAGGGTCCCCCCTGCAGTACCATCGGCGCTGAAAGGCTTAGCTTCCGGGTTCGGAATGGAGCCGGGCGTTTCCCTCTCGCTATGACCACCGAAATGATCGGGCCGGGCAATTGCTCGAAAGCATTGCCTTCGCCTCACTGCAAATCATAGCAGGAGGGAAAACGAGGGGATTCCGCGGGCTCGGCGGCCGGCGTCCGTCGGGCCGGTCCGGCGGGCCGGCGGACGCCGAGCCCGGCCGTGGACACAGGGGCGGCCGGCCCGGAGCCGTGCGCGGGTGTGAGGCACGTCGCGCCGGGCGGACGGGCCCGTCCGGCGCGCGTCCGTCGTGTCCACGCCCGTGCGCACACCATCGAGCCCACCCCTGTGCGCCGATCGTCCAAAAACCGACCGATAAGGTGTTAATCCAACATTCATCCATGCCGCATAGCCTCCGGGGGCTAGCCTCATGCTGAACGTCATCGTCCGACCGGGAGGCGAAAGCCCCGTGCAAGGCACTGTCACCACACCAGGCGGCCCCACGGTGGCCGGGGGCCAGGGCGAAGCGTTCCTGCTCGTCGTGGACGACGAGCCCAACATCCGCGAGCTGCTCTCCGCCTCGCTGCGCTTCTCCGGCTTCCGCGTCGCCTCCGCCGCCAGCGGGACCGAGGCGCTCGAACTGGTCGCCGCCGAGCGCCCCGACCTGGTCGTGCTCGACGTGATGCTCCCCGACCTCGACGGCTTCACCGTCGTCGAGAAGCTGCGCGAGCGCACCAGTCGCGGACAGATAGCCGGCCCGGCCCACGGGCACCCCGGCGACCACCTGCCGGTGCTCTTCCTCACGGCCAAGGACGGCGTCGGCGACAAGGTGCAGGGCCTGGCCGCCGGGGCGGACGACTACGTCACCAAGCCGTTCAGCCTTGAGGAGCTGATCGCCCGGATCCGCGCCATCCTGCGCCGGGCCGGCGGGCCCGCCGAGGACGGCCGGCTGATCGTCGCCGACCTCTGCCTCGATCCGGTCGCCCACGAGGTCACCCGGGGCGGCACCCCGGTCTCGCTCTCCCCGACCGAGTTCAAGCTGCTGCACTACCTGATGGCCAACGTCGGCCGGGTGGTCTCCAAGTCGCAGATCCTCGACCACGTCTGGGCCTACGACTTCGGCGGGGACCTCTCCATCGTCGAGTCGTACATCTCCTACCTGCGCCGCAAGCTCGACTCCGGCCCGGCGCACGGCCCCAAGCTGATCCACACCGTGCGCGGCATCGGCTACGCCCTGCGCCGCCCCCCGCAGGGCTGACCGGGTCCGCTCGTGCTCGCCCGCTTCTCCGCCCGGATGTCGCTGCGCGCCCGGCTGCTGGTGCTCGTGCTCGCCCTGGTCACCACCGGGCTCGCGGTCAGCGACACCTTCGTGCTCGGCACCGTCCGGAGCCAGCTCGTGCAGCAGCTGGACGAACAGCTCCAGCGCTACGGGCCGCCGCTCTCCCGCAAGCCCCCGGGCCAGCTGACCGCGCAGAGCGCCGGCCGGCCCGCCGTCGCCGGCCGGCGGGTCAGCCTGCCCAGCCAGTACCTGGTGCAGTACCTCTCCTCGGACGGCAAGGTCCAGGCGCTGATGCGCCAGCCCGTCTCGGACAGCGACCCGGCGCCCCAGCTGGAGGGACTGGACCCGACCCGGACCGCCCCCGACGTCCCCTTCGACCTGCCCGACCAGCGCGGCCAGCACCGCTGGCGGGTCCTGGTGCTGCCGCTCCAGACCCCCCGCGGGCAGGCCGCCAACCCCAGCGCGTACGCCTCGCCGGCGGTCACCCCGACCCACGTCATGGTGGCGGTCTCCCGCGAGGACATCGACGCCACCCTCGGCAAGCTGCGCACCTCCTTCCTGGCCATCGGCGGCGGCGTCCTGGTGGTGATCGCCGCGCTCGGCCTCTTCGCCGTACGGGCCGGGCTGCGGCCGCTGCGCCGGATCGAGGAGGGCGCCGAGCGGATCGCGGCCGGCGAGCTGTCGCACCGGATGCCGGAGCTCTCCCCGGGCACCGAGGTCGGCCGGCTGTCGGTCGCGCTCAACGGGATGCTCACCCAGATCGAGGCGGCCTTCGCGGCCCGCGCCGAGTCCGAGGCCCGGATGCGGCGCTTCGTCGCCGACGCCTCGCACGAGCTGCGCACCCCGCTGGCCGGGATCCGGGGCTTCGCCGAGCTGTACCGGATGGGCGCGCTGCCCGCCGAGGCCGACGTCAAGCGGACCATGACCCGGATCGAGAGCGAGGCCGACCGGATGGGCGCCCTGGTCGAGGACCTGCTGGTGCTCGCCCGGCTGGACGAGGAGCGCCCGCTCGACCTCGCCCCGATGGACCTGCGCACCCTCGCCGCCGACGCGCTGCACGACCTCACCGCCCTCGACCCCAGCCGCCCGGTCGCGCTCACCGGCCCGGCCGGCACCGGCGCGCCCGGCGCCGCGCCCGTCATCGGCGACGAGGCCCGGCTGCGGCAGGTGGTCACCAACCTGGTCGGCAACGCGGTCAAGCACACCCCGCCCGGCACCCCGGTCCGGATCGGGGTGGGCACCGACCCCGGTGGCGTCTGCCTGCTGGAGGTCGCCGACTCCGGCCCGGGCCTCACCGAGGAGCAGGCCCAGCGGGTCTTCGACCGCTTCTTCCGGGTCGACCCCTCCCGCAGCCGGGACAACGGCGGCGGCGCCGGCCTCGGCCTCGCCATCGCGACCGCCCTCACCCGCGCCCACGGCGGCACCCTCACCCTGCACACCGCCCCCGGCGAGGGCGCCACCTTCCGCGTCGAACTGCCCTGCCAGCACTGACCGGATTTCCTGCGGGTTCGCCCGAATGTCGGGAATTCCGGCCTTTGCGCAGCGGGCCGCTCCCGACTTTGTCGACTCGTCAATTCCCCGGCGAACCGGGAAGACACGGTGCCCGGTCGTTGCCGGAATCCGGCATGGAGCGTCAAGAATGCGTATGCCTATGATCGGTGCTGCCCGGCCGTCGGACTCCGTTCCGGCCGAGGCTTTTGCTTTCCTGCAGGCCCGAAAGGGGTCATTGTGAAACTCCGCCGTTCGCTGCTCTCGGCCGCCCTCGTCGCCGCCGTCGTCTCGCCCGCTGTGGTGCTCTCCGCGGCACCGGCCTTCGCGGAGTCGGCCTCCGCGGCGCAGTCCCGGAGCGACAACGGCTCGATCGCCGAACTGGAGCAGGCCGCCGCCGACGCCGCCAAGGCGTACACGGCGGCCGTCGCCAACGCGGCCAAGGTGCAGGCCGAGGCCTCCGCCTTCCTCAACGACTCGCAGCCCTACCAGGGCAAGTACCAGGAGGCCAAGGCCGCCGCGGTGAAGGCCGCCGCGGCCAAGGACGCCGCCAACAAGGAGGCCGAGGAGGCCTCCTTGGCGTACGGCTCCGCCAAGGAGGAGGACCTGCCCAAGGCCAGGGAGCGGATGCTCAAGGCGATCGACGCCGCCAACGCCGCCATCGCCGCGGACGCGAAGGCCAAGGCCGCCGTGACCGCCGCCGGGAACGCCCTGGACGACGCCCGGGTCGACGCGTTCCGGCGGATCCACGCGGCGGATCAGGCCAGCAAGGCCGCGGCCGCCGCCAAGGCCGCCGCGGACCAGGCCCTCGCTGAAGCGAGGGCGGCCGCCGCGAAGCCGGTCGAGCAGCCCGCCGAGAAGCCGGCGGAGCAGCCCGCGGCGGTCACCCCGGTCTCCAACACCACCACCACGGCCAGGACCGGCACCACCGGCAAGTCGACCGCCTCGACCACGTCGGGCACCTCGACCGCGTCGAGCACCCGGGCCACCACCGGCTCGACCACCGAACTCGCCGAGACCGGCTCCAACCCGGCCACCCCGTACCTCGCTCTGGGTGCCGGCCTCGCGATCAGCCTCGGCGCCGCGGCCCTCTACGTCTCCCGCCGCAAGCCGGCCACCCGCCCCACCTCCTGACCCACCCCGGTCGCGCCCGCTCGGGAGGGCGGCGCGACCACCCCGGAACCGCAGGACAGGCCCCGGCCCGTCCTGCGGTTCCGGCGTTCCCGGCCCCCGGACCCCCGGATCGGGTGCACCCGGCGGAGCCGTCGCACGGTTCCCGCCGACCGGACGGACGCCGGTAGCACGCGGATCCGGCCGGGGCGACCGGGTCGCGGGCCTGTCAAGCGCCGGTTCGGCCAACAACTTCCGGCCGTCCGCCCCGTCGTTCGTTGCCCCGGCCCGCGGGGGGTCCGCAGACTGTGCGGACCGCACCGCGGCCGTGGCGCACCGCACCGGGCTGTCAAACCCACCCCACCTGCAGTTCCCTCGTAAGGATGGTGGATACTGCTCCTTGTGAACGTGTTCACGTTCACAAGCGGACAAGCTTGCGTGGTTGAGCAACGGTCTACGGCTATAGATGAAGTTTGTCCGGAAGATGCCCGTCGTCACGCGGGCAGGTTGGGAGAGAGGGCGACGTGGAACTGGCAATCGCTCACGAGACCATCGCGCGATGGCAATTCGGCATCACCACCGTCTACCACTTCCTCTTCGTCCCGCTCACGATCAGCCTGGCCGCGATCGTGGCCGGTCTGGAGACCGCCTGGGTGCGGACGAACAAGGAGAAGTACTTCCACGCCACCAAGTTCTGGGGAAAGCTCTTCCTCATCAACATCGCGATGGGCGTGGTCACGGGAATCGTCCAGGAATTCCAGTTCGGCATGAACTGGTCCGACTACTCCCGCTTCGTCGGTGACGTCTTCGGCGCCCCGCTCGCGATGGAGGCGCTGATCGCCTTCTTCTTCGAGTCCACCTTCATCGGCCTGTGGATCTTCGGCTGGGACAAGCTGCCGAGGAAGATCCACTGTGCCTGCATGTGGATGGTGGCCCTGGGCACCGTGCTCTCCGCCTACTTCATCCTGGCCGCCAACTCCTGGATGCAGCACCCGGTCGGCTACGCGATCGACCCGGTCACCGGCAAGGCCCAACTGACCGACGTCGTCAAGGTGCTGTTCCAGAACACCACCCTCGTGGTCGTCTTCCACACCCTGACCGCCGCCTTCCTCACCGGCGCGGCCTTCGTCGTCGGCATCGCCTCCTTCCACCTCTGGAAGGCCAAGCGCAAGCCCGAGACCGCCGACCCGAAGAAGACCGCCGCGATGCGGACCTCGCTGCGGCTCGGCCTGGTGCTCGCGGTGGTCTTCGGCGCCAGCACCGCACTCAGCGGCGACACCCTGGGCAAGGTCATGTTCGAGCAGCAGCCGATGAAGATGGCCGCCGCCGAGGCGCTCTGGGAGACCCAGGCGCCGGCCCCGTTCTCGGTCTTCGCGGTCGGCGACGTCAGCAAGGGCCACAACTCGGTCGCCCTGGAGATCCCCGGAATACTCTCCTTCCTCGCCCACAGCGACTTCAGCTCCTCCGTCCCCGGCATCAACGACACCGCCGCCGCGGAGGCCGCCCAGCACGGCGGTGACCCCAAGGACTACATCCCGAGCATCTTCGTCACCTACTGGGGCTTCCGCCTCATGATCGGCTTCGGGATGACCTCCTTCCTGGCCGGCCTGATCGGCCTGTGGACCACCCGGAGGAAGCTCTTCCTGCGCCCCGAGTTCCGCACCGGCGAGACCGAGGTGCCCCGGCTGATGCTCACCCCCAAGCGCGAGCTCGGGCCGCTGCTGACCAAGTGGAGCTGGCGGATCGGCATCCTGACCATGGGCTTCCCGCTGATCGCCAACAGCTTCGGCTGGATCTTCACCGAGATGGGCCGTCAGCCCTGGGCCGTCTTCGGCCTGATGACCACGGCCAGCGCCGTCTCCCCCAACGTCGGTGTCGGCACCCAGATCGGGGCACTGGCCACCTTCACGACCCTGTACGCGATCCTCGCGGTCATCGAGGTCCGGCTGCTGGTCAAGTACGCCAAGGCCGGCCCGGTGGTGACCGAGCAGCCGCCCACCAAGGACCCGTCGCTGCGCGGACCGTCCTCGGACGAGGACGCCGACAAGCCGCTCGCCTTCGCCTACTGAGGCGCCGGGACACCGGGGAACTGAGGATCTGACATGCAACTCCACGACGTCTGGTTCGTGCTGATCGCGGTCCTGTGGATCGGCTACTTCTTCCTGGAGGGCTTCGACTTCGGGATCGGCGTGCTGACCAAGCCGCTGGCCCGCAACACCGCCGAACGGCGGGTGCTGATCAACACCATCGGCCCGGTCTGGGACGGCAACGAGGTCTGGCTGCTGACCGCCGGCGGCGCCACCTTCGCGGCCTTCCCGGACTGGTACGCGACGCTCTTCAGCGGCTTCTACATCCCGCTGCTGGTCATCCTGGTCTGCCTGATCGTCCGCGGCGTGGCCTTCGAGTACCGGGCCAAGCGCGACGGCGCCCGCTGGCAGCGGAACTGGGAGGAGGCCATCTTCTGGACCTCCCTCCTCCCGGCCTTCCTCTGGGGCGTGGCCTTCGCCAACATCGTGCGCGGCGTGGACATCGACGCGCAGAAGAACTACATCGGCACCCTCTGGGACCTGCTGAACCCGTACGCGCTGCTCGGCGGCCTGGTGACGCTTGCCCTGTTCACCCTGCACGGCTCGGTGTTCGCCGCGCTCAAGACGGTCGGCGAGATCCGTGAGCGGGCCCGCAGGGCCGCCCTGCTGTCCGGTCTGGTGACCGCCGTGCTGGCGCTGGCCTTCCTGATCTGGACCCAGGCCGACCACGGCAACGGCCGCAGCCTCGCCGCGATGATCGTCGCGGTGGTCGCCCTGCTCGGCGCCCTGGCGGCCAACCAGCTCGGCCGCGAGGGCTGGGCGTTCAGCCTCTCCGGGGCGACCATCGTGGCCGCGGTCGCGATGCTCTTCCTGGCGCTCTTCCCGGACGTCATGCCCTCCACCCTGAACCCGGACTGGAGCCTGACCGTCGGCAACGCCGCGTCCTCGCCGTACACGCTGAAGGTGATGACCGTCGTGGCGGCGATCTTCACCCCGCTGGTGCTGCTCTACCAGGGCTGGACGTACTGGGTGTTCCGCAAGCGGATCGGCGTCCAGCACATCCCCGGGCACAACCCGGCCGCCCCGCTCGACCAGGCCTGACGCCGTGAAGCCGGTCGACCCCCGACTCCTCGGGTACGCCCGCACCACCAGGGCCTTCCTCGTCGGATCCGTGCTGCTCGGCGCGGTCGGCGCGGCCCTGGTGGTCGCCCAGGCGAGTCTGATCGCCGAGATCGTCGTCCGCGCCTTCCAGCGCGGGGCGACGCTCGGCGAGCTGACCACGCCGCTGCTGCTGCTCGCCCTGACGGCGGTCGGGCGCGGGCTGGTCGGCTGGCTCACCGAGCTCACCGCGCACCGGTCCGTCGCCCGGGTGAAGTCCACCCTGCGGCGCCGGCTGCTCGACCACGCCACCGCGCTCGGCCCGTCCTACCTGGCGGGCCGGCGCACCGGCGAACTCACCACCCTCGCCACCCGCGGCATCGACGCGCTGGACGACTACTTCGCCCGCTACCTGCCGCAGCTGGCGCTGGCCGTGGTCGTCCCGGTGATCGTGCTGCTGCGGATCGTCGGCGCCGACTTCACCTCGGCCGCGATCATCGCCGGAACGCTGCCGCTGATCCCGCTGTTCATGGTGCTGATCGGGATGGCCACCCAGTCCCGGATGGACCGGCAGTGGAACACCCTGGCCCGGCTCTCCCACCACTTCCTCGACGTGGTCGCCGGGCTGCCCACCCTCAAGGTGTTCAACCGGGCCCGCACCCAGGCCGCCACCATCGCCCGGATCACCGCCGACTACCGCCGCGCCACCCTGCGCACCCTGCGGATCGCCTTCGTCTCCTCCTTCACCCTGGAACTGCTCTCCACCCTGTCCGTCGCGCTGGTCGCCGTCACCGTCGGCTTCCGGCTGGTGGACGGCACGCTCGACCTGGAGACCGGGCTGCTGATCCTGGTGCTCGCCCCCGAGGTGTACTTCCCGATCCGCCAGGTCGGCGCGCTCTACCACTCCAGCGTCGAGGGGCTGACCGCCGCCGACGAGCTGTTCCGGGTGCTGGAGACCCCGCTGCCCGCCGCCGGCACCACCCCGGCGCCGGACCTCGCGGGTGCCGAGATCGCCGCCGACGGCCTGGTCGTCCGGCACCCCGGGCGCACCGAGCCCGCCCTGGACGGCGCCGGGCTGACCCTGAGTCCGGGCTCCAGCACGGCGCTCACCGGCCCCAGCGGCGCCGGCAAGTCCACCCTGCTGGCCGTCCTGCTCGGCCTCACCGCCCCGGACTCCGGCACCGTCCGGATCACCGCCGCCGACGGCCGCGTCCACGACCTGGCCGAGCTGGACCCGCAGAGCTGGCGGCGGCAGATCGCCTGGGTGCCGCAGCACCCGCACCTGTTCGCCGGGACGGTCGCCGAGAACCTGCGGCTCTACCGGCCGCAGGCCACCGACGAGCAGCTGTGGACGGCCCTGCGGTCCGCGCACGCGCTCGACTTCGTGACCGACCTGGCGGCCGTCCTGGGGGAGGACGGCGCCGGGCTCTCCGCCGGGCAGCGCCAGCGCCTCGCCCTCGCCCGGGTGCTGCTCGCCGACGACCGGCCGCTGGTGCTGCTGGACGAGCCGACCGCCAACCTGGACGGCGCCTCCGAGGCGGCCGTGGTGGACACCGTCCGGGCGCTGGCCGCCGATCCGGCGCGCACCGTGCTGGTGGTCGCGCACCGGCCGGCCCTGCTGGCCGCCGCCGACCGGCGGGTACGGCTGGCGGGGCCCGCCGCCGCCCCGCCCGCCCCGTTCACGGAGGGCGGTCGCCACGGCGGTCACCATGGTGGGAAGCGCGGCGGGAAGCACAGCGGGAAGCCGACCCCCGCCCCCGCCGTCGCCGAGGAGACCGGCCCCGAGGGCGGCACCACCCCCCGGCTGGCGCTCTCGATCCTGCTCGGCGCGCTCGCCCTCGGCTGCGCCGTCGCCCTGATGGCCACCTCCGGCTACCTGATCTCCCGGGCCTCCGAGATGCCGCCGGTGCTCTACCTGATGATGGCCGTCACCTCGGTACGGGCCTTCGGCATCGGCCGCAGCGTCTTCCGCTACGCCGAGCGGCTGGTCTCGCACGACGCGGTGCTGCGCACCCTCGGCACCCTGCGGGCCGCCGTCTACCGACGGCTGAGCGCGCTCGCCCCGGCCGGACTGCCCGCCTTCCGGCGCGGCGACCTGCTCTCCCGGCTGGTCGCCGACGTCGACGCGATCCAGGACCACTACCTGCGCTGGCGGCTGCCGGCCGCGGTGGCCGGCCTGGTCACGCTGGCCTCGACGGCGGCGATGACCGCCTTCCTGCCCGCCGCCGGGCTGGTGCTCGGCCTCGGGCTGCTGCTCGCGGGCGTGCTGGTGCCCGCCCTGGCCGCCCGCTGGTCGGCCGGTGCCGAACGGCGCCAGGCCCCGGCGCGCGGGCGCCTGGCCACCGCCGTGGTGGACGCCTTCACCGGCACCGCCGAGCTCACCGTGGCCGGCGCCCTGCCCGGCCGGCTGGCCGCCGTCCGCACCGCCGACGCCGCGCTGACCGGGCTGGCCGCCCGCTCGGCCGCCACCACGGCACTCGGCACCGGGCTGATCGCCCTGCTCACCGGGCTGACCGTGACCGCCGCGGCCGCGGTCGGCGTCCAGGGAGTGCGCGACGGGGTGCTGGCGCCGGTCTGCCTGGCCGTGGTGGTGCTGACCCCGCTGGCCGCCTTCGAGGCCGTCACCGGGATGCCGCTCGCCGTCCAGGCCCGCCAGCGCAGCCGCGCCGCGCGGGCCCGGCTGGACGAGGTGCTGAACGCTCCGGTGCCGGTCACCGAGCCGGCCGAACCGGTGGCGCTGCCCGAGCGGCCGCTGCCGGTCGCGGTCCGCGGGCTGACCGTCCGCCACCCCGGGCAGGCGGTGGACGCGCTCGCCGGGGTGGACCTCGACCTCGCCGCCGGGCGCCGGATCGCCGTGGTCGGCCCGTCCGGCTCCGGCAAGACCACCCTCGCCCAGGCGCTGCTGCGCTTCCTGGAGCCGAGCGCCGGGTCGGTGCGGTTCGCCGACGGCTGTCCACAGGCTGTGGACAGCCGCGCGCTGGCGGGCGAGTCCGTCCGCCGGGTGATCGGGCTCTGCGCCCAGGACGCCCACGTCTTCGACAGCTCGCTGCGGGAGAACCTGCGGCTGGCCCGGCCGGAGGCGGCGGAGAACGAGCTGCGCGCCGCGCTGGCCGGCGCCCGGCTGCTGGAGTGGACCGAGGGCCTGCCGGACGGCCTGGACACCATGGTCGGCGAGCACGGCGCCCGGCTCTCCGGCGGCCAGCGCCAGCGGCTGGCACTCGCCCGGGCCCTGCTCGCGGACTTTCCCGTCCTCGTCCTGGACGAGCCCGCCGAGCACCTCGACCTGCCCACCGCGGACGCCCTGACCGCCGACCTGCTGGCCGCCACCGAGGGCCGCACCACGGTGCTGATCACCCACCGGCTGGCCGGGCTGGACGACACCACGGTGGACGAGGTGCTGGTGCTGGACGGCGGGCGGGTGGCCGAGCGGGGCCGCTGGTCCGAGCTGGTCGCCGACCCGGACGGGCGGCTGCACACGATGTGGCGGCGGGAGCGGGAGGCGGACGGGCTGCTGGAGCCGGTGGGCCGGTAGCCGCGCGGCCCGCCGTACTGCCCGCCGTACTGCCCGTCGCGCCGCCCTTCGGCTGAAAAGCGTACAAACTAGGCTTTCTCCATGGACCCCACGCCGGACCTCCCCGAGGCCACGCCCGAGCCGACACCCCATCGGGTGCCCGAGATCGCCTCGCTGGGGCTGGACACCCTGGTCACCGAGGTCGCCGAGCGCCTCCAGTCGGCCGCCGCGGTCACCGACCGGATGCAGCGGCTGCTGGAGGCGGTGGTCTCGATCGGGGCCGGGCTGGACCTGCACGCCACCCTGCACCGGATCGCCGTGGGCGCGGCCGAACTGGTCGACGCCCGGTACGCGGCGCTCGGCGTGATCGCCCCCGGCGGCACCGGCCTGGCCGACTTCATCCACGTCGGGGTCGACGACGGGACCGCCGGCGAGATCGGCGAACTGCCCGCCGGCCGGGGCATCCTCGGCGTGCTCATCGACCGCCCCGAGCCGCTGCGGCTGACCGACCTCGGCGCCGACCCGCGCTCCTCCGGGTTCCCCCCGCACCACCCGCAGATGAGGACCTTCCTGGGTGTGCCGATCCGGGTCCGCGCGGAGGTGTTCGGCAACCTCTACCTCACCGAGAAGAAGGGCGGCGGGGCCTTCACCCCCGAGGACGAGCAGGTGGTGCACGCGCTCGCCGCAGCGGCCGGCGTGGCCATCGAGAACT
Organism: Kitasatospora sp. NPDC054795; assembly: GCF_053611565.1. Lineage (NCBI taxonomy): Bacteria > Bacillati > Actinomycetota > Actinomycetes > Kitasatosporales > Streptomycetaceae > Kitasatospora > Kitasatospora sp. NPDC054795. The sequence continues at coordinate 30,882 of NZ_JBSHAP010000068.1, read as the reverse complement.
CCCGGCTGTACGAGGAGGGCCGCCGCCGCGAACGCTGGATCGCCGGCGCCGCCGCCGTCACCACCGCCCTGCTCTCCGCCGAGCAGGCCGAGACCGCGCTGACCGTCGCGGCCGAGCAGGTGCGGGAGTTGGCGGACGCCGCGCTCGGCATGATCCTGCTGCCGACCGGTCCGGAGGACGGGGACGAGGGCGACGGGCAGATGCGGGTCGCCCACGCCTCCGGTGAGCTGGCCGAGTTCGTGCGCGGCGAACTGCTGCCCAGGGAGAGCTTCGCGGCCCGGCTGCTCGCGGGGGAGAGCGTCTACCTGGACGACATGTCCAGCGACCCGACCGTGGTGATCAGGCTCGCCCGCCGTTTCGGCCCGTCCATGGCGGTGCCGATGGTCGCCGCCGGGCGGGTGCTCGGCGGGCTCTGCGTCTGGCGCCCCTGCGGAGCGGTGCCGTTCACCGACAGCGAGAAGCAGCTCGCCGAGACCTTCGCCTCGCAGGCCGCGCTCGCCCTGCGCCTCGCCGAGGGCCAGCGCGACCAGCAGCGCCTGGCCGTCTTCCAGGACCGCGACCGGATCGCCCGCGACCTGCACGATCTGGTGATCCAGCGGCTGTTCGCCACCGGGATGATGCTGGAGAGCGCCGCCCGGCGGGCGGTCGTCCCCGAGGTGAAGGTCGGCATCGGCAAGGCGGTGGACGAGCTGGACGCCACCATCCAGGAGGTCCGCACCACCATCTACGCCCTCCAGCACGACAACCACGGCGACGCGCCGGACACCCTGCGCACCCGGGTGCTGCGCGAGGCCAGCCAGGCCGCGGCCGCGCTCGGCTTCAAGCCCGCGGTGAGCTTCGTCGGGCCGGTGGAGAGCCTGGTCGGCGAGAACACCGGCCGTCAGCTGCTGGCGGCCCTGCGGGAGATGCTCTCCAACACGGCCCGGCACGCGCGCGCCTCCCGGGTCGGGGTGGAGATCGACGCCACCACCCACCTGGACGAGGACGGCCGCCCGGTGGGCGGCGACCCGGAGTCGCTGGACCGGGGCGGGCGGCCGGGCGTCCTGCTCACCGTGACCGACGACGGGGTGGGCATCCCGCGGGGCGGCCGGCGCAGCGGCCTGCTCAACCTGACCCGGCGCGCCGAGGCGCTCGGCGGCGACGCCTGGCACGAGAGCGGGCCGTACCGCAAGGGGGCGATGGTGCGCTGGACCGCCCGGCTCTGAGCGTTCCAGGGCGGTTCCCGGCCGGTGGCCGGTCGGTTCCGGGCCGGATCCAGGTCGGTTCCGGAGCGGTTCCGGGTCGGTTCCGGAGCGGTTTCCGATCGAGACGCGTGAAAGTTAAACGAGAGAGAACTTCCCGACCAACGGCGCAAGTTGTGAACGTTCTGGGCTTTCGGGGGCTCCGTGTGCACACATAGCTTTACTCCGCTCGGAGGGGAATCCGGAGGGCAACCGGACGGAGGGGGCAGTGAACGCTGCCGGCCGCGGCTACACCGCAGCAGGGGCAAGTCGAGGGGGGTTCCGCGCCGAACGGGCGGCGGACGGGCGCTACCGCTGGCAACTGAAAGCGCCCAACGGACGGGTGGTCGCGATCACCCCGGCCGCGTTCGAGACGGCCGGTGAGGCCGAGCGGGGCTTCGACGGCCTGCGGGTCGTGGCGGTCGAGCTCACCGCGCGGATCACCCACGTGCGGGAGGGCATCGGCTGGATCTGGGTCGTCCCGGGTTCGCGGGCCCTGCCCGAGGTGCGCTCCAGCCGCGCGTACGAGCGGTACGCGACCTGCCAGAACGCCTTCCGGCGGTTCGTGGTGCTGCTCTCCAAGCAGCCGCCGCGCGAACTCCCGGAGCCCGCGGTGCCGTTGAGACGCACCGATGGCCGCTGAGCGGCGCGGTCCGCGGCTGTTGATCGTGCCGGCGGCCGACCGCTGCCTCGGCTGGGCGCTGCGGGCCGCCAACGGTCGGCCGCTCGGGGTCGGCGTGCGGACCTACCGGAGCGAGGAGGAACTCGCCGAGTCGGTCCGGGAACTGCTGATCGAGCGCGCCGCGCTGCGATGTTCGGTCGGACAGTCCGAGGGGCGTCAGTGGGTCTGGGCCGCCTACCTGCCGGTGCGCAGCACCCGGCGGGGGGCGGCCGACGCCGTTCCGGTGGCCCGCAGCGCGCGGGGGTACCTGCGGCGGGACCAGTGCCAGGCGGGGGTCGAGGGGTTCCTGGCCGGACTCCAGTGGGTGGGGCAGGAGTTGCGGCGGTCCGGGCGGGACGGCCGCTGGCCGCTGTGAGCGTTTGAGTCGATGACGGTCCGAGTCGGATGACGGGCCGTCATTCCGGCGTTCCCGGAAGGGGATCCTCCATCGGATCTCCGTCCGTGCTGTTCCGGTGAAGGGCAGGTTTCCGGCAACACTCCGAGCAGCCTCCTGGAGAAGAACGTCGACCGGGCTAGGAGCCCCGGCAGTGCCCCTGTCACGTGCACGCTGACCAGTGGCTAAACCTCGCTGAACCGATGAGTCGACATTCACCGGCCAGGCTCGACCTCTCTTCCGGCGGAACCTCCCCGGCGGACAGGATCGGCACTGCCGGCGAGGCCGCAGCGGACGCGGCCACACGGCCCCGAACTCCCGAACGGAGTACGGGTTTCACGCGATGTACGTCTCTCCCCCGGAGGAAGAGGAACATGCGTAAGACCGCTGCCAAGCTGCTCACCGTCGCCGCGCTGGCGACCTCCCTCGCCACCGTCGTCGGCGGCACCGCCGTCGCCGACCCGGCCACCGGTGTCACCCCGCGCGCCATCGACATCGTGGGTGTCGGCTCCGACACGACCCAGTCGGTGCTGAACCAGCTCGCCGCCGACTACAACGCGTCGCTGACCAGCTCCACCTCCCCGCGCCTCTACAGCTGGGACGCGATCCCGGCCGGCACCATCACCACCAAGACCGGTGCCACCGCGATCACCCGCCCGAACGGCTCCGGCTCCGGCATCACCGCGCTGAACGCCAACACCAGCGCCACCGTGGACTTCGCCCGTTCCTCGCGCGGCCCCGTGGCCACCGACCCGACCACCGACGACTTCGTCGCGCTGGCGCAGGACGCGGTCTCCTGGGCCGCCAAGAGCGGTGGCAACGCCCCGGCGAACCTGACCACGGCGAACCTGAAGGGCATCTACTCCTGCACGATCACCAAGTGGAACCAGATCAACGCGTCGCTCCCGAACGCCACGATCAAGCCCTTCCTGCCGCAGACCGGTTCGGGCACCCGTTCCTTCTTCCTGACCGCCATCAACGGTGGCGTCACCCCGCTCACCCCGGGCGCCTGCGTCAACAGCAGCGTCCAGGAGAACCAGGGCAGCGACACCCAGCTGAACGACATCAACGCGCTGGTCCCCTACTCCGTCGCCCACTACATCGGCCAGGTGTACTTCGGCAAGGGTGCCGGCGCCGACGTCCAGGGCCCGCTGACCATCCGCAACATCGACGGCATCGCGCCGGTCGACACCGTGAACAAGGTCATCAGCGACACCTTCGTGGCCACCCAGTACGGCCGCGTGGTCTACAACGTCTTCCGTGACGCCGAGTGGAACGCCACGGACGCCCACGGCACCGCCCTGCGCGCCATCTTCGGCGCCGGTGGCTGGATCTGCACCAACGGTGCCACGGACATCCAGAGCTACGGCTTCCTGCCGCTCTCGCCCTTCGCCTGCGGCAGCGTCACCCACTCCTGACCCAACTCGCACCGCACCGGCGGCCGCAGGGGCCTCACCCCTGCGGCCGCCGGCCCGGCTGAACCCTCGGACCGGGGAGCAGAGCGCACCACGGCCGTACTGCCGGGACCGTCCCCCCGGCACCCTCACCGGGCCCGTGCCGCCGGCCGCGTTCCGCCCGCGGCGGCGCCCGCACGAGCTTCCTCGAACCGCACCACCGATCACCTCTCCTCTCCCTCTCCCTCTCCCTCTCCCAAGGAGTTCGGCATGTCCCGCATCAGTGCCCGCCTGGCCGCGACCGGTGCCACCGTCGTCCTCGCCCTGACCGGTGTGAGCGGTGCGGCCGTCGCCGACACCACCGCCACCCCGGCCTCCGGCCAGGCCGTGATCACCACCGACGTGAGCTTCCTGGCGGACGCCGCGCTCAACGGCATCCTGGTCATCCCGCTGCAGCCGGCCGACCCGAAGCTCGACGCCGACACCGGTCTCACCGTGACGCTCCCGGTGACCGACGGCGCCGCGAACATCCCCGGCTTCTACGGGCACGTGCAGTTCGGCGGCGGTCTGCTCTTCATCAATCTCTCGACCGGCAAGAGCGTGACCTTCAAGCAGCTCGACTTCTCGGTGGCCAAGGGCTACTTCACCGCCGTGCCGAACGGTTCGACCACCCCGGTGCCGCTGCTGGACCCGCGCGGCAACAACGTGATCGGCCGCACCGGCACCACCCAGACCCTGAACTCCTCCAGCTTCCAGGTGGACGCGGCCGGCGCGAACTACCTGGACACCAACCTCGGCACCACGTACTTCAAGGGCGGCCAGCAGATCGGCTCGCTCGCGCTGTCCTTCACCCCGGCGAGCTGATCCCGGCTCCACCCGGCCGCAGATCGGCGGGCCCGCGCCTCGGTGCGGGCCCGCCGCATGCGGATCTTCCAACTCCGGTACGGAGTCGCCGCGTTGTGGTCTCGTACACCTGGCCGACCGGATCCCGCCATGTCCGGCTGGCCGAATAGTACGCACGGAATCGTCCGTCCCCAGCGCGATCCGACGCCCTCGCGCCGCTCCCTCGGCGGCCCGCATCTCCCGGAGGCCTCGCATGAGAACCCGCGTACCCGACCGAAGAGGTCGGGGAAGGTGGCGCCGTCGACTACCGGCCCTGGCCCTCGCCAAGGCGGTGGTGGCGGCGCTCGCTGTCGTTCCGATCGGGTTGGGCGCGGCGCCGCAGGCTCACGCCGACTCCTCGACGACCGTGACCGGCCCGAAGGTCTGGATCCCGGCCGCCGGAACGTACGGCGACGAGGGCAGTGTGACGGTCTCCCAGACGACCAACCTGACCAACCAGGTGCTCCAGGTCTCCTGGAGCGGCTTCACGCCGACCGTCACCCAGAGCGGCGGCCCGGTGACGACCACGCCCGTGGAGTCGACCCTCAACCTGTACGCGGTCCGGGTCTACCAGTGTCGCGGCATCGACCCCGCCGTGACGGACTGCTACGGCAGCACCCTCTACGGCGGCGACCGCGAGGCGGGCTTCGAGCAGCCGGCCCGCCCGGTGCACACGGAGACGCCGGACTGGCCCACGAACATGGTGCTGGCCCCGACCGGCCCGGACGGCTCGGGCACCGCCTCCATCGAGGTGTGGAGCGCCAAGGAGAGCACCACGCTCGGCTGCGACGCCACCCACCCCTGCTCGATCGTGGTCGAGCCGAACTACGGCGGCGACCCGACGGACCTGTACAACATCCGCGGCGGCAAGGCCGACTGCAACGACCACCGGATGGACAAGGACAGGTTCTACAACGCCGCTTCGGACGGCGTCATGAAGCCCGGCCGGATCAACTCGAAGACCAAGAACCGCACCAGCGAGCAGTGCGCCTGGCTGAACAGGACCGTGGTCCCGCTCTCCTTCGCGCCCACCCCGGACTCCTGCGTCGCGAGCGCCCAGGACTTCGGCGCCGCCGGTCTGGAGATGGCCAACCGGGCGATGCAGCAGTGGCGTTCGGGCCTGTGCCTGGGCGAGTCCCCGATGACCGTGGGCTACATCCCGGCCGGTGGCGAGCCGCAGGCCCGGTCGGCCTTCCTGGGCGGCAGCAGCAGCATCGACCTCGCGCTGACGGCCCGGCCGGACACGTCACCGCCCCCGCGGCCGTACGTCTACGCCCCGCTGGCGACGACCGGCATCTCCGTGACCTTCGTGGTCGACGACCCGAACACCGGTCGGCAGATCAAGGACATGAAGCTGAACGCGCGGCTGTTGGCCAAACTGCTGACCCAGTCCTACGCGTCGCCCGGTGCCGACATCCCGTCCGTGGCCGGCAATCCGATCTGCCTCTTCACCGACCCCGAGTTCAGGCAGCTGAACCCGGAGACCCCGGAGAACGGGATCAGCTGGCCGACCAGCTGCGGCGGAGCCCTGACGATCTTCCCCGGTGTCCCCGGCGGCACGACGGACTTCACCTACCTGCTGACCTCGTGGATCGCGGCCGACCCGGACGCCGCCCGCTTCCTCGACGGTGAGCCGGACCCGTGGGGCATGCACGTCGACAGCTTCTACCTGAAGCCCCGGTTCACCGGCTACCCGGCCGAGGCCTTCCAGCCCCAGGACATGTCCGGGACGAGCACGCCGCAGGACGGCGCCGACACGGCGCACTGGAAGCAGTTCGAGTGGGTGCCCTCCACCGAGGGCCTCTCCCGGGTCGCCCGCAACCAGGTCCAGAACCGCCCGAACTGCCAGCAGCCGACTTACAACGCCAACGGCGGGCACGACGCCTGCGCCGCGCAGCCGGCCGGCCAGCGCATGATGCTCGCCATCATGGACACCGCCCAGGCCAAGGCGTTCTCGCTGCCCGAGGCCACGCTGCTCAACCCGGCCGGCTCCTACGTGTCGCCGTCCACGGCCGGCTTCCAGGCCGCCGTCGCCGACATGCCGACCGACCCCGCCACCGGGGTCCAGCAGCTGCCCTACGGCACGCCCGACACCGCGTTCTCCCGCGACCAGCGGGCGTACCCGCTGAGCTACGTCCAGTACGCGATGGTCCCGACCGGCGGGGTTCCCGCCGCGAAGGCGGCCGTGATCTCCCGCTTCCTCAAGACGGTGACCACCACCGGGCAGACCTACGGCATCGCGCCCGGCCAGCTGGCCCAGGGCTTCCTCGCCCTGAACAACGCCCAGCGCCAGCAGGCCCAGCAGGCCGTCCAGCACGTCGAGGCCCAGGACGGCAAGCTGCCCGGCAACCAGACCGCCCCGCCGGCCGGGAAGCCCGAACCGGGCACCCCGGAGAGCGGCAACGGCGGCTCGGACTCCGGCGGCACCGTCGACGGAACCAGCCCGGTGAGCACCTCCGGCACCGGCACCACCAGCGCGGACGGCAACTCCGGCGGCACCGGCTTCGGTTCCTCCGACGGCCTGTCCGGCGGCGGTCTCTCCGGCACCGGCTCCACCGGCACCACCGGGACCGGCACGGCCGGCGGCGCCGCGGCCCCCGGCACGGCCGCCGGCGGCAAGCCCGGTGCGAGCGCCGCGCCCTCCGGCGGCCCGCTCGCCGCGGCCCCGGTCGGCACCCCGGTGCCCGACCGGCCCGGCACCGCCCGGCTGCTGCTGCCCGTCGCGCTGATCGCCGGCCTGGTGCTGCTGGTCGGCGGACCGGCCGCGCTGTTCCTCGGCGGCACCCCGGCCGGGGCGAAGGTGCTGACCGGCGCCCGCACCCAGTGGTCGCGGCTGCGCCGCAAGTAGGAACCCGCGCTCGGCGGGGGCGGCCGGCCCGGCCCCCCCCCCCGGTGACGACCCCCCCGGCCCGGCCCACCCCCCCCCACAGCACCCCCCGGGACGCCGCCGCGGCAGCGCCCCGGACCCTCACCGAGCACGCCCGTTCCCGAGCACGGAGAGCACACATGACATCCGCCGCCGAGCCCGCGGCACCGTACGCCGGGGCGCCGCACCAACCCGACCACGGGCCCGATCAGGACGTCCCGCGCACCATCACCGCCCCCGCGACCCCGGGGGACCGGGTGTTCCGCGGCGTGCTGCGGCTGGCCGGCCTCTCGGTCTTCGCGATCATGGGACTGATCGCCTTCTTCCTGGTCCTGCGCGGCACCGACGCGCTGCGCGCGGTCGGCTGGTCCTTCCTGACCGAGCAGAAGTGGCAGACCGCCGCCCACAACTTCGGCATCGCCGCCGTCCTGCCCAACGGTCTGCTGATCGCGGTGATCGCGCTGGTCATCGCCGTCCCGGTGGCACTCGGCACCGCGATCTTCATCTCCGAGTACGCCCCCGTGCGACTGCGCGCCGCGCTGATCTCGCTCGTCGACCTGATGGCGGCGATCCCCAGCATCGTCTACGGCCTGTGGGGCCTGTTCTTCCTCCAGCCGCGGATCATCGGCTTCGTCCGCTGGATGGCCAACCACCTGGGCGACGCCATCCCCTTCCTCAAGGTGCGCATCGGCGACATCGGCACCTCGTACACCTCCTCGACCTTCATCGCCGGCGTGGTGGTCTCCCTGATGATCATCCCGATCGTCACCTCGCTCAGCCGGGAGGTCTTCTCCCAGGCCCCGCAGGGCGAGCGGGAGGGCGCGTACGCGCTGGGCTCCACCCGCTGGGGGATGGTCCGCGCCGTGGTCCTGCCGTTCGGCAAGGGCGGCGTCATCGGCGCGGTGATGCTGGGCTTCGGCCGCGCGATGGGCGAGACCATCGCCGTCGCGCTGATCATCTCGCCGAACTTCAAGGCCATCACCCACATCCTGGAGAACGGCGCCAACTCGATCTCCGCGCTGATCGCGCTGCGCTTCGGCGAGTCGGACTCGCTGTCGCTCTCCGCGCTGATGGCCGCCGGTCTGGTGCTGTTCGCGCTCACCCTGCTGGTCAACGTGCTGGCCGGGGTCGTCATCAACCGCTCGCGCTCCGGCGCCGCGACGGCGGACTGAGCATGACGAACCCCCGAACCGCCCGCGGGGACAGGGCCTGTCCCCGGACGCCCGCCCGCGGGGCGACGACAGGCCCACGCAGCCACCCGAACCGTGAAGGGACCATCCGATGACCACGCTCGACCTGCCGCCGGTCGCGGTGTCCGGGCCCGCCGGTGAGCCCGCGCCCCCGGGGCCCGCCGCGGCCGGGGCCCCGGGCCCCGAGAAGAAGCTCCGGATCGGCGGCGTCACCCGCGACGACGTCCTCACCGTGGCGGGCGCGACGGCCGGCTCGCTCGCACTGGACTGGGTGCTGTACGAGCGGGTGCTGCCGTTCAGCGGCGCCTTCGGCTTCCTGCTCTGCTGGTACCTGCTCTTCCTGGCCGGCTACTACCTGCTCGGCCGGCTCCAGTGGAACCCGATGATGGTGCGGGACCGGCTGGTCGCCGTGGTCGCCTGGAGCTCCGGGCTGCTGGTGGTCGCGCTGATCGCCGACCAGATCGGCTACGTCGCCAGCCGCGGCTGGGAGGCGGCCCAGCACCTCAACTTCTTCACCAAGTCGATGGAGCACACCGGCCCGCTCGACCAGCTCACCTCCGGCGGCGCGCTCAACGCGATCGTCGGTTCGCTCGAACAGCTCGGCCTGGCGACCCTGTTCGCCGTTCCGCTGGGCATCGCGGCGGCCGTCTTCATGTCCGAGGTCGGCGGCCGGATGGCCCGCCCGGTGCGGACCCTGGTCGAGGCGATGACGGCGCTGCCGTCCATCGTGGCGGGCCTGTTCATCCTCGGCGTCGTGATCATCACCTTCGGTTTCGAGAAGAGCGGCTTCGCGGCCTCGCTCGCGCTCACCGTGATGATGATGCCGATCGTCACCCGGGCCGCCGAGGTGGTCATCCGGCTGGTGCCCGGCACCCTGCGCGAGGCCTCGTACGCGCTCGGCGGCAGCCAGTGGCGCACCGTGTGGAACGTGGTGCTGCCGACCGCCCGGCCCGGCCTGGTGACCGCGGTGGTGCTCGGCATGGCGCGCGGCGTCGGCGAGACCTCGCCGGTGCTGCTCACCTCCGGCTTCACCTCGCAGTTCAACGGCAACCCCTTCGAGGGGCACCAGGTCTCGCTGCCGCTCTACATCTGGAACTACGTCAAGCAGCCGTACGACGGCATGATCGCGCGCGGCTTCGCGGCCGGCCTGACGCTGATGGGCGTCGTGCTGGTCCTGTTCGTCACCGCGCGCGTGCTCGGCGGCCGCCGGCCCGGGCAGCTGACCCGGGCCCAGAAGCGCCGGATCGACCGGGACGCCCGCCGACAGGAGGCGGCCGCGCTCGGCGCCATCGCCCGTCCGTACGCCCTCCACTCGCAGGCGAAGCACTGATGTCCGGACCAACCACCCTCCGTCCCCGAGGAGTTCACATGTTCCGGGAGGCCGCAAGGCGCTCCACGGCCCGGCTGCTGGCAGGGGCCATGTCCCTGTCGCTCGCCACGGCCTCCCTGCTGATCGGGCAGACCCCGGCCCACGCCGCCTCGATCTCGCTGAGCGCGGACGGCTCCAGCTGGGCCGGCCCCGCCATCGACCAGTGGCGCCAGGACGTGTCCCCGCAGGGCATCCAGATCAACTTCAACCCGGTCGGCTCGGCGGCCGGCCGCACCCAGTGGTCGATCGGGCAGGACGACTTCACCGCCTCCGACGTGCCGTTCCGCTCCTCGCCGGACACCGGCCTCGGGCAGAACGGCCACGCGAACGGCGGCGGCGAGCGGGAGAACCCGGTCTACGGCTACTCCTACGTGCCGATCACCGCGGGTGGCACCACCTTCATGTACAACCTGGTGGTCGGCGGCAAGCAGGTCCGCGACCTGCGGCTCTCCCCGCAGACCATCGTGGACATCTTCACCGGCAAGATCACCAACTGGAACGACCCGAAGGTCACCAGCGACTACGGCAAGGCACTGCCCAACCTGCAGATCACCCCGGTGATCCGCTCCGACGGCTCCGGCGCCACCGCGCAGTTCACCCGCTGGATGGAGCACACCCACAAGGACCAGTGGGAGTCCTACTGCAAGGCCGTCAACGGGGTGAGCTGCGGTGATTACACCGAGTTCTTCCCGCCGTCCGGCCGGATGGTCGCGCAGAACGGCTCCGACGTGGTGGCCGGCTACATCAAGTCCCCGGGCAACGTCGGCACCATCGGCTACGACGAGTACGCGTTCGCCAAGCGCAGCAACTGGCCGGTCGTGAAGGTGCTCAACCAGGCCGGCTACTACGCGCTGCCGACCGCCTCCAACGTCGCCGTCGCGCTCACCGCCGCCAAGATCCGCGGCGTGGACGACGGCACCCCGGCGGACGACCCGAACTACCTGCAGCAGAACCTCGACGGCGTCTACACCATGGACGACCCGCGCGCCTACCCGATCTCCAGCTACAGCTACCTGATCGTGCCGCGGGCCGGGGCGGCCAACCCGCCGCCGCCGCGCTTCAACAACGACAAGGGCTCCGCCCTCAGCCGCTTCCTCTCGTACGTGCTGTGCGAGGGCCAGGGCAAGGCGGACGACCTCGGCTACTCGCCGATCCCGCGCGGCCTGGTCAAGGGCGGTCTGCTGCAGACCAGGAACATCCCCGGCAACGCCAGCCCGGTCGACCCGAACACCCTCTCCAACTGCGCCAACCCGACCTTCAACTCGGCCGGGGAGCTGACCGTCCTCAAGAACGCCCCGATGCCGAGCCCCTGCGACAAGGCCGGCACCCCGCTGGACTGCACCGTGCAGAACGGCCAGCCGGTCAAGACCGGTTCGGGCACGGGCGGTTCCGGCGGCGCGGCCGGCGGCTCCGGCGGTGCGGCGGGCGGTTCCGGAGGCGCCGGCGGGTCCGGTGGTTCCGGCGGCGGTACCGGCGGCGGCGCGGGTGGCGCCGGTACCGGCGCGGGCGCGGGAACGGCCGGCGGTGCCGGCGACCCGAACGCGGCCGGCGTCGCGGCCAGCGGTGACCCGAACGCGCCCGGTGCCGGCGACGCCACCGAGGACGTGGTCGACCCGCAGACCGGCCAGGTGGTCGCCCGCGGCCGCGGCGGCGCCGCCACCGAGGTGGCGGCCAACGTGGTCGAGGTCAGCGGCAAGCCCGAGGACTGGATGCTGTCCTCCCTCACCGCGCTGGAACTGCTCGCCGTGGTGCTCGTCCCGCCGCTGCTCGGCCGCCGGCTGCTGCGCCGCCGCAACGGCTCGGGCGGTGCCTCGTGACGGCCCCGGTGCTGGAGAAGCCGGTCGCGCCGAGCGCGCCGGAGCAGCCGGCCGCCCCCGTCGGGCCCACCGCCCCGTCCCGGCCCGCCGTCTCCCCCGGGCGGCGGCGGTTCCTCCAGGGCGCCTGGGCGGTCAGCCTGGCCGCGACCCTGGTGCTCGGCTTCGTCGGGTACCTGTTCACGCTCTCGCACGTCCAGCAGAAGCACTACCAGTCCACCGCGTACAAGACCTTCCGCGACCAGCTGGCCCGGGCGGTCGCCCCGACCGGCGCGGCCGCCGACGGCGACCCGGTGGCACTGCTGGACATCCCGGCGATCGGCCTGCACCGGGCCGTGGTGGTCGAGGGCACCACCGGCCGGGACCTGATGCGCGGCCCCGGCCACCGCCGGGACACCGCGCTGCCCGGCCAGCGCGGGGTCGCCGTAGTCTTCGGCCGCGGCGCCACCTTCGGCGCGCCGTTCGCCGAGCTGTCCAGGCTGCGGGTCGGCGACAAGATCGAAGCCACCACCGGCCAGGGCACGTTCACCTACACCGTCAACGTGTACGGCGACGGCGACCACCCGATCGTCGACCAGGCCCGCAACCGGATGGTGCTGGTCACCGGCGACTCCGACTGGATCCCCGGCTCCACCGTGCTGATCGGCGCCCGGCTGGACGGCGACCCGCAGCAGAACCCCGGCGGCCGGCCCGCGACCGTCCCGTACGACAAGGCACTGGCCGCGGACAAGGGCGCGCTGGCCACGCTCCAGCTGTGGTCGCTCGGCCTGCTCGGCGCGGTGGCCGGCGCCCTGCTGCTGGCCCGGTACTGGCGGCGCTCGGCCGCGTACCTGAGCCTCGCGCCGGTGGTCGGCGCGCTGCTCTGGGCGGTCTACGAGAACGCCGCCGCCCTGCTGCCCAACCTCTACTGACGCGCGCCCGGAGGACCGTTCCGATGACCGACGCACCACTGACCGAAACCCCGATGACGGCCCCCTCACCGGCCGACCCGGTCGCCGACACCATCACCCTCCCCCCGGTCGCCCCCGCCCCGTACGCCGACCGGCGGTACGCGGACGGCCACCCCGGCGACGAGCCGCTCGCCGGACTGGAGACCCGCGACGTCTCCGCCTGGTTCGGCAGCCGCAAGGTCCTGGAGCGGGTCTCGCTGGCGATGCCGGCCGGCGAGGTCACCGCGCTGATCGGCCCGTCCGGCTGCGGCAAGTCCACCTACCTGCGGATCCTCAACCGGATGCACGAGATGGTGCGCGGCGCCGCCCTCTCCGGCGAGGTGCTGCTGGAGGGGGACGACGTCTACCGGCCCGGCCGCCGGCCCGCCGAGGTGCGGCGCCGGATCGGCATGGTGTTCCAGCGGCCCAACCCGTTCCCGGCGATGTCCATCCAGGACAACGTCTCCAGCGGGCTCAAGCTGGCCGGGATCAAGGTGTCCAAGGACGAGCGCCAGCACCTGGTCGAGACCAGCCTGCGCCGGGCCGGGCTCTGGGACGAGGTGTCCACCCGGCTGCACACCCCGGGCGGGGCGCTCTCCGGCGGCCAGCAGCAACGCCTGTGCATCGCACGGTCGTTGGCCGTCTCGCCGGACATCCTGCTGATGGACGAGCCGTGCTCCGCGCTCGACCCGACCTCCACCCGGCGGGTCGAGGAGACGATCGCCGAACTGCGCGGGCGGCTCACCATCGTGATCGTCACCCACAACATGCAGCAGGCCCAGCGCGTCTCGCAGACCTGCGCGTTCTTCCTGGCCACCCACGACACCCCGGGGCGGATCGTCGAGGCCGGGCCGACCGAGCAGATCTTCGGCAGCCCGCGCGACCAGCGGACCTCGGACTACGTCAACGGCCGCTTCGGCTAGGCCGGTCCGACTGCTGCGACTGCTGCGACCGCTGCGACCGCTGCGACCGTTCTGACCGCTCCGGCCGTTCCCGGCCGGAGCGGTTCCCGTTGTCCTACCGGCCGAGGAGCCGCTCCAGCACCGCCGCGACGCCGTCCTGCTCGTTGCTCAGGGTGTGCAGCGGCACCGCCGCCAGCACCTGCGGGTGCGCGTTGGCGACGGCGTACGCGGTGCCGGCCCAGGCCAGCATCTCCAGGTCGTTCGGCATGTCGCCGAAGGCCACCACCCCGCTCCGGTCGATCCCGCGCCCGGCGCACCAGCGGGCCAGCGTGCTGGCCTTGGTGACGCCGGGCGCGCTGATCTCCAGCAGCGGGATCGCCGCCGAGCGGGTGATCTCGGCCAGGTGCCCGGCCGCCTCCCTGGCCTCGGCGAGGAACTTGTCCGGGTCGAGGTCCGGGTGCTTGGCCAGCAGCTTGAACAGGCCCCGGACCGACCCGCCGGCCCCCAGCAGCTCCTCCGCCGTGCCGACCTCGTGCTCCAGCTCGTCGCCCCACATCGGCACCGCGTACCCGGGCTCGCGGGCCCAGCCGCCCGGGTGCTCGAAGGCGAACGCGGTACCGGGCAGCTTGGCCCGCAGCGCCTCGACCACCGCCAGGGTGGTCTCCACCGGCAGCGGGAACGTCTCCAGCAGCTCGCCGCGCCGCACGTCCACCACTGCGCCGCCGTTCGAGCAGATCGCCACCCCGTGGCCGCCGATGTGCGGGCTCACCTGCTGCATCCAGCGCGGCGGCCGCCCGGTCACGAACACCACCTGCACCCCGGCCGCCTCGGCCGCCGCCAGCGCCGCGGCGGTGCGGTCGGTGACGGTGCCACCGGAGCAGAGCAGGGTGCCGTCCAGGTCGGTGGCGATGAGGCGGGGCGCGGTACGGGGTTCGGTCACCGGTCCATCTTCGCCCATCGGCGCGGCAGGGTCACCGGCCCGGCCCCGCGCCCACCGGCCGTCCGCGCCGTGATCAAGCCCTTCATACGCCGTTTCCGGCCGATCCCCAGGCCCCCGGGGTGCCCGGCCGGCCACGCCGGGAATGACTGCCCACGGCCACCCCGTCGGCAGGAAGAGCCATGCCCACACGCCAGCTCCGCGACCAGCCGCCCCCGACCGCCCGCCCCGACACCCGCGACCCGCGGGCGTCCGACGCCTCCCGCGACCCGGTCCTGCTCGGCGACGTCCTCTTCCACACCCTCGCCGAACTCGCCCGCCGCACCTGCGCCCCGTCCCTGCCCGCCCAGCGCACCCGCCCGCACCCGTAGCGCCGCCGCGCGAGCGCCCGCACCCGGCCGCCGGCCCCGGCCCGTGCGGGCCGCCCGCGGCGACGTGGAAGGAGACCCGCGGGGTCCGCACGCAGCCGGGGATGCTCCTGGCCCCGACCGTGCTGCGATATGTGCCGTGCCGGGTGGTTCGGGGCCCGCTCCGCCCGGCGGCGCGGGCGGAGCGGGGGCTCCCGTTCAGGAGGAGAGGCGCTTCAGTGCCGCGGTGGCGATGCCTTCGACGTCGTTCGAGGCGTCGGTGGGCCGGCCGGTGAGCTCGACGACGGCGACCCTGGTGCCGCTGCGCAGGACCGCGACCCCGCCGCTGACGGTGCCGTCGCCGTTGTAGGCCGGGTACCAGCGGGCGGTGCCGCCGGGGACGGTCAGGGTGTGGGCCGCGCCGTAGTGCCAGTGGCCGGCGGGCTCGTCCTGGCAGGTCTGGACGAGCGCGACGAGCTGCTGCTCCCAGGTGGCTGCCGCGGTCCCGGTGGGGGCGCTCGCGGCCGACTCGAACAGTCGGCCGTCGGTGGCGAAGGTCCAGGTCACGGACGCGTACGCGGTGGCCTTGGCCTCGGTCAGGTCGCGCATCGTCTCCTCGCCGGAGCACGCGGACAGGCCCTCGCGTCCGGTCAGCGCAATGGTCGCGCCGACCGGGTTCAGACCCTGCGGGAAGTCCTCGCTCTGGACGAGGCCGGCGGAGCCGAGTCCGGGCGCGGCGACCGCGGCCGGGTGGGCGGCGGTGACCGGGTGCGCGGCGACCGCGGCGCGCTGCGCGGTCCCGTCGGCGGTGGCCGGCTGGGTGCCGACGACGCCGGCCGTGATCAGTGCGGCGGCGAAGCAGGCCGCGGCGGCGACCCGGTTGCGGCGAACGGACTTCTGCTGGACGGCCTGGTTCTCGGTCATCTGGTCCCCCTGCTGGTCGGGACGCCTGCTGCGTCCTCGTACAACCGGGGAGATGCCGCCGGGGGAGGGAAAGCCGGAGCCCGGAGCGGCTGTTTCACAGCTGTGACAGAGCGGTCCTGACGACGCGGTCCATCGCGGCCGTCCCCAGGCAGGCATCGACCTCCAGCACCCCGTAGTGGTTGCCGCTGCGCAGTACGGCGATGCCGCCGCAGGGCTCCTTGCCCTCGGGCGCCGTGCCGCTGGTGTTGAGGGATCCCTGGTAGGTGCCCATCCAGCTCGCGGTGACGTCCGGGGCGAGCCGCAGCGTTGTGGTCCTTCCGTAGACCCAGTGCCCTGGCACTGCCTCCTGGCAGGGCACCTGCTCCAGCAGCAGGCGTTCGGCGAAGTTCTGTGCCAGGGAAGGGCTCCGGGCATCGGCGGCGACCTCGCGGGCGACCTGTCCGCCGCGCTCGGCGGACAGCGTGGAATCGTCCGGGCTGGTGCGGGTGCCGGTCGTCAGCCCGCGGAAGTGGGCACCCTGCCCGCCCAGGGTCTGGGTGAGGGTCTTCTCGCCGGAGCAGGCCGAGTTGGCGTAATTCCCGTCGCCGTACCGGTCGGTGACGCGGATCCGCTCGATGCCGATGTCCGGGCCGAACGCCGCGGGTTCCAGAAGATTCGCGGTCGTCACCGGCCCGGTCGCACCGGTCGCACCGGTCGCACCGGTCGGCGAGGCGGAGCCGGAGGCCGAGGACGCGGGCGTCGGGCCGGACCCGCCGGGCGTCGCGGGAGCGGACGCGCCCTGGGACGCCCCGCCGACCGCGGCACCCGACCGTGCTGCCGGGGGCGCGGCGGCGCCGGGGGGCGGCGGCAGGACGAATCGGCCGGTCGCCAGCCCGAGCGCGGCGGCTGCCACCAGGGCGGCGACGGCGGACCGGAGCCGGACGACGGAGTGGCCGCCGCCCGCCGCGGGACCGCCCTTCACGGACCGGTGACCAGGCGCTCGCGCATGAAGTGGCGGGCCCGGTCGATACGGTCCTTCACCGTGCTCAACGGGGCGTCCAGCTGCTCGGCCACCTGGACGTAGGTCAGGTCGCCCAGGTCGCGCAGCACGAAGGCCTCCACCAGGGTGGGGTGCTGCCGCTCCAGCGCGGCCAGCGCCTCCATCAGGTCGAGCCGGGTCCCGGCGATCACGCTGGTGGTGCGTGGGTCGACGGACTCGGGGAGGTCGGCGTGGCTGTCCTCGGCGCGCCGGCGCATCGAGCGGTAGGCGGACCGGGCGGCGTTCGAGGCGATCACCGTCACCCAGCCCTGGAAGGAGCCGCGGCCGCCGTACTGGCCCAGGTGCGTGCTGACGGACAGCAGCGCGTCCTGCGCCGCCTCCTCCGCGTCGGCGTGGTGGGGCAGGAAGCGCGAACAGCGGCGCAGCACCACCGGCCGCAGCTTGGCCAGCAGGTACTCCATCGACCCCGGGTCGCCTGCCTGAGCAGCCGCCACGAGCCGTTCCAGCTCGCCTTCCTCGAACACCCGGATCCCCCCGTTTCGTCCCGCCCGGCACCCCACCGTCGAACGGGAGTTCCGCGCTCCCCCCGACTCCGGCAGAATGCTGCCACATGCGCAAGCTCGGCCGTTACCTCCTCCTGGAGCGGCTCGGAGCCGGCTCCTTCGCGACGGTCTGGAAGGCCTACGATCCGGAGCTCGACACCGAGGTCGCGGTGAAGGTGCTGGCCGAGAACTGGGCCGCCAACGCCGATGTGCGCGAACGGTTCCTGGCGGAGGCGAGGCTGCTGCGCCGGATCGCCAGCCCCCGGGTGGTCCGGGTGCACGACGTCGGGGTGCAGGAGGACCGGCCCTACTTCGTCATGGACTACGTACGCGGCGGCACCCTGGAGGACCGGGTCGGGCAGTGCGAACCGCAGGAGGCGCTGCGGCTGGCCGCGGAGGCGGGCTACGCGGTCCAGGTCCTGCACGAGGCGGGCGTGGTGCACCGCGACGTCAAGCCGTCCAACCTGCTGCTCGCCACCGGCCCCGCGCCCGCCGCGGTGCTGGTGGCGGATCTGGGCAGCGCGAAGCAACTGGCCGACGCGTCCGGGCTGACGGTGACCACGGGCACGCCCGCGTACATGGCACCGGAACAGGCCTTCCAGACCGGCGGGTTCGACGGGAGGGCCGACGTGTACGCGCTGGCCGTCGTGGCCTACGAGCTGCTGACCGGGCAGAAGCCGTTCGGCCCGGGCGGACGCGCCACAGCCCTGATGACCGGCGGGCCGGCCGCCTCGACGCTGCCGGCGCTCCCGGCCGGAACGGAGCTCCCGCCGAACGTCGCCCTGCTGCTACGGACCGCGATGTCCGTCGAGCCGGCGGACCGACCGCCGACCGCCCAGGCCTTCGCGGACGCGCTGCTGGCTCCGGTCCCGCAGTCCCGGGCCCCGGAAGGCCCCGGGTGGCTGACCCCGCGCGCGGTCTGTCTGGCGTCGGGCACGGTGTTCGCGGCGACGACCCTGCTGAGCTGGCTGCAGCGTTGAATCCGACAGGGAGCCGGTCCGCACCGGCCCGAACGGCGGCCCCGACGGGCAGGCCCGGCCGCCGACGGCTGCCGTAGGGCCGGTGGCATGCGGCTGAGCACCGTGATCCTCCCCGTCCACCGGTGGAGCGAAGGGCAGAAGATCTGGCGGCGGGCCGAGGAGCTCGGCTTCCACGCCGCGTACACCTACGACCACCTGAGCTGGCGGTCCTTCCAGGACGAGCCGTGGTTCGGCTCGCTGCCGACGCTGACGGCGGCGGCCTGCGCCACCGAGCGGCTGCGCCTCGGCACCCTGGTGACCTCGGTCAAGCCTCGTTCACCCATCGCGGCCTGACCTGCGCAGTAGTCGTATTTGATGAGAAATATCTGCATTGCGCGCATGATATTCTGCGCTTAATGAAGATGTCTGCGCCCTCGCTACTTCCGCTCTTCCGGTCCCAGTTGCAAGGGGACCTCCTGGCACTCGTGCTGTTGCACCCGGATCGCAGTTGGACGCTCACCGGCCTTGCCGGGGAACTGGGGGCCTCGCACACAGCCGTCCTCCGAGAGGTGGACCGGCTGATCGGGTCGGAGATTCTTGCGGAGGAGCGGGTCGGACGAACCCGGGTCATCACAGCCAGGACCGACACCGTTCTGTACAGGCCGCTGTGCGACCTGTTGCTGGTGACGTACGGGCCGCTGCCTCGACTGAGTTCGCTCCTGGCCGACCTCGACGGCATCGACGAGGCGTACATCTACGGTTCCTGGGCAGCCCGCCACAGCGGCGTGCCCGGACCGATCCCAGCAGACGTCGACGTCCTTGTCGTCGGACGCCCCGATCCGGACGAACTCTTCGATCTCGCCGAACGTGCCTCCCGGGAGTTGCGCCGGGAGGTCAACGTCCACCGTGTCGCTCCAGAGGCATGGGCATCGCCGAGTGACGAACCCTTCCTGACCTCGGTCCGTGAGCGACCGCTGGTCCGCCTGCACCTACGTGAGGAGAACGGCGAATGAGCCGCTGGGAGCAGGGCCGGACCGTCGTTGACGACCTGATCCATCGCAAGGAGGTCGAGAGGGTGCCGGCCTCGACGGAGCATGCGGAGGCGGAACTCGCCCAGGCCCGACAGCACTTGGCCTCCGCAAGGATGCTCCTCGATGTCGACCCGGTCGGTGCCTACAGCCTTGCCTGCGACGCTGCGCGCAAGGCGCTTGCGGCGGTCCTGGTGAACCAGGGACTTCGCGCCACGAGCAGGGGCGGCCATGTCGCGTTCTACGAGACGGTGAAGGCGCAGCTGGACCCGCCACTCGGAGGCATCCTGCGACCGTTCAGCCGCATGCGTGTCCGCCGGAACGAGAGCGAAT
This sequence comes from Kitasatospora sp. NPDC054795, assembly GCF_053611565.1. NCBI lineage: Bacteria > Bacillati > Actinomycetota > Actinomycetes > Kitasatosporales > Streptomycetaceae > Kitasatospora > Kitasatospora sp. NPDC054795. Next base: position 11,212 of record NZ_JBSHAP010000068.1, on the reverse strand, counting down.
ACCGATCTGCCGAAGCTCCGCCGGTCACCCCCGAGGAGGTCAGGGGAGATCTGCCGAAAGCACAGGCGATCATCGAGCTGGCGGAGAAGGCCATGCCGCACATGGGTCGCTACTGATCACCGAAAACCAGCCTCGGTCACGGGTGGCCGGGTCGATCCGGCACACGCCGTGTCCTGGTGAACCTCTGCCGACGGCCGCCAGCAGCGAGTTCGCTGAGGCGCTCACCGATCACGGAAACGCCCGGGCGGGGCTCCTGCTCGTAGTACCAGGGCTTGCGCCGGCGCAGCAGCTCCTCGCCGTGCTCGTCCCAGGTGAATCCGGGCTTCCGCAGCAGCTTCCGGAACACCTCGTCGACGGTCTCCGGGTGGGCGGCGGCCAGGCGGCGGAGCGGCAGCGGTGCAATCGACTCCTCGCGCAGGTACACGCACAGCAGGTCCTGGTGCTGCCTGCGGCCAGGGAGGGCCGGATCGGCGAAGAGGTCCCGCAGCATCCCGTAGTCCGGGTAGAAGTTGAGCCCGTCCACTTCGTCGTAGATGACGCCGACCGTGTCCGATTCGGCGAGTCCTCGCGGCAGTTCGAAGGCCGGGAAGGCCAGGCCGGGGAGCCGCCTGCCCCGGGCCCGGTCGGGATGCTCGGCGACGGCGGCCTCCTGCCGGTGCCGGTAGTAGGCGTTGAGCCGGTCCTCGACTTCGGCAGGGGGAAGGACCAGTTCGTCGCTGCCGCAGAACTCGACGAACGCGGCCCGGTCCTCCCGCATCGACTCCCATCCCTGCTCGATCTTCTCGGGGTTGCGGAAGACCAGTTCAGGGTGGCTGGTGGCCAGTTGGAGTGCCGCCCGGGCGATCTCGGTGGCGCTGGACTTCGGGTAGGACGACATCGCCCCGGAGATCAGCCACGCCCCGTCCGCCGAGTGCACGGGCACCACGCAGGCGAGGAGGAAGCCTCCCTTGGACACTCCGCGGAAGGCCGCCCGCCCGACGTTCGAGTAGGTGCGGTACTCCAGGTCGTCGACCAGGTTCAGCAGGACGACGGCGTCCCCGTCCTTGCGCCGGATCTCGAAGACGCCCTCGACCGGGTCACGCCAGCCGAGCAGCATCTCCCGATCTGCCTCGGTCAAGCCCCGTCGTCCGGCCACGAACCGGTCCACCACGGTAGAACCGTCCGGCAAGCGGTACCGCAGAATGAAGTTGTCGACGATCCGGATCGCATCGCCTTCCCCCAACTGCCGCTGAGGCCCGGCGGCCTCCAGGAGGAGGGGCGTCAACCACCGGTCGAACCGCGCGCTCTGGGCGAAGGCGACGAGTTCGCCCTTCAGTTCGGAACTTCGCTCGATCAGGCGCCGCAACGACGCCTCGTCCTCGCTCCGTACAGCGACAGTCATGAGAGCTCTCTCGGTCTTGAAGGTTCCGACGCTCACTGCGCCCAGTAATGGCGATATGCCTCGACCCACTCCGCTCCGTCCGGCGCCGGGTCCGGCAACGGAAGATCCAGGAGCCCGATCGCCTGCCGGAATCCACCGCGGGTGCACAGGGCGACGATTCTTCCGTCCCGCGAGAGGTCGACGCTGCGCACGGTCACCTCGGCGCCCAGCACCGAGGTGCTGAACGGAACGGCCAGGTTTTCCTCGACGGCGGTGAACAGAGCCGACACCTCCTCGTGCTCGTCGTAGGTGTCGACCGTCGCTTCCTCGACCAGCGCGGTCAGTTCTCGCCTGCTCAGCGTGCCCATGGCGCCACGCTAGCCCACCTGCTCGTGCCGACTTGCGAGCGGTCCGAAGCCCCTCCGGTTCGCGCGAGTATCGTCGCAGCATGCGACTGAGTACCGTGATCCTCCCCGTCCACCGGTGGAGCGAAGGGCAGAAGATCTGGCGGCGGGCCGAGGAGCTCGGCTTCCACGCCGCGTACACCTACGACCACCTGAGCTGGCGGTCCTTCCAGGACGAGCCGTGGTTCGGCTCGCTGCCGACGCTGACGGCGGCGGCCTGCGCCACCGAGCGGCTGCGCCTCGGCACCCTGGTGACCTCGCCGAACTTCCGGCACCCGGTGACGCTGGCGAAGGAGCTGATCACGCTGGACGACGTGTCCGGCGGCCGGTTCACGCTGGGGATCGGGGCCGGCGGGACGGGCTTCGACGCGACGGCGCTGGGGCAGGAGGCGTGGTCGCCGAGGGAGCGGGCGGACCGGCTGGGGGAGTTCGTGCCGCTGCTGGACGAGCTGCTGCGCAGCGACGCCACGACGCGCGAGGGCACGTACTACTCGGCGGTCGAGGCGCGGAACGTCCCCGGCTGCGTGCAGAGCCCGCGGCTGCCGTTCTACGTGGCGGCGACCGGCCCGCGCGGGCTGCGGCTGGCCGCCGAGCACGGGCAGGGCTGGGTGACGTACGGCGACCCGAAGGGCCCGGCGGACGTGCCCGTCGAGCAGGCGCCCGGCGTGATCGCGCGGCAGATCGAGAAGCTGACGGCCGCCTGCGAGGAGCGGGGCCGGGACGTCGCGACGCTGGAGAAGGTGCTGCTCCAGGGCTCGACCGCGGAGAAGCCGCTGCAGTCGGTGGAGGCCTTCGTGGACTGGGCGGGCACCTACCGGGAGCTGGGCGTCACCGAGCTTGTGATCCACTGGCCGATTCCCGACTCGATCTTCGAGAACGACCTCGCCGTCTTCGAGGAGATCGCCACCGAGGGCCTCGCCCGGCTGGGCTGAGCCCCGTCGGCGGGGCGGGCGTCCGTCCGGGGCGCTAGTCTGTCGGCCGCATCACCTAACTGATCATGCGTCACCACGGGGGTTCCTTCGTCATGCCTTCTTCCAGCTCCGGCTCCGGCTCCAGGAGACTTCTCGCCACCGCCCTGGTCGCCGCCGCGGCGTTCGGCCTGGCCGCCTGCGGCCCCGACGACAGCGCGGACCAGGGCGCGGGAGGCGGGGCGACCACCGCCGCCTCCGGCGCGCCCACCGCCGCCCCGGCCGGCGCCGCGAGCCAGGCGCCGAGCGGCAAGCCCGCCGGGACCGGCAAGCCCGCCGCGACGGGCACGCCGTCCGCCGACGGCGAGCCGGAGGGCTTCTGCACCCACGGGCCGCTGCCCGCCGGGCAGAAGTGGGTCTACCCGGCGAAGGGCACCAGCGCGACGACCCTGGTCTACAAGGACACCAAGGACGCCTGCGGCGTGAACGACGTCGTCTTCGAGCCGGTGGGCGCGGACAAGAGCGCCCCGTTCGCGCCCACCGCCAAGGGTCACCTGAGCTCGGTGCTGGCCCCGCCGAAGGACGTCAACCTGGCCGACCTGGTGAAGCACGTCAACGAGTGCCTCGCCGCGCCGCACAACGAGAAGGGCTCGTACCCCTGCTCGGCCGGCGACTACAAGGTGGCGATCGACGCCTCCGGCAAGGTCACCGAGCTGTGGGAGCGGGCCCACAGCTGACGGGCGCCGGGAGCGGCGCCGGCCGGCTCACATCACTTCGAGCCGTTCGGCGCCGCCCGCGCAGCCGAGCTGCCGTTCGGCGGCCCGCTCGGCGAAGCCGCCCGCCAGTTCTCCCATCCGCTTCCGGCCGGGTCCGTCGGGAAGGTGCCCGCCGTCCTTCGCGGTGATCCTGAGGACGGCCCGGTAGGCCTCGGTCCGGCCGTTCACCGAGCAGCCGAAGGCGGCCGCTCCGAGGGTGTCGCCGCCGGACCGCACGTCCCCGAACTCCGCGTCGGCGGTCAGCGACCGCCCGTCCTCTCCGGAGATCCGGCAGTGCAGGGACGGCTTGACCTCGGCCGTCGCCGACGTGTACTCCGTGACCGCGAAGACCCGGGGGGCCCGGCCCAGCAGCTCGGCGACGGCCGGGTCGTCCAGCAGACCCCGGCACTCCCCGTGCGACAGGGACACGGCCGGTGGCCGGTACGCGGCGTGGTCGAGGTACAGGTGCCAGCCGAGCAGGCCGCCGCCGAGCAGCAGTGCCGTCGTGCCGGCGAGCAGCGCCTGGGAGCGTTTCATGAGCACCGGTCCTTCCTCGCCTCCACCAGCGCGGCCCGGGTGAGCTCTTCGAGGTCGGCCCGGCCGCCGTCGCCGGAGGCGCGGGCGGCCTCCCCGGCGGTGACCTCCAGCTGCACGTAGTCGTTCGAGGTGTACTTCCCGCCCAGGCAGCTCGCGGCCACGGCCGCGCCGCCCGGCCACGAAGTGCCGAGGCCGGCGATGTCGAAGCCGCGCGCCTCCGGGTGCTTGGCACCCTCGGCGGTGAGGGCGAGCTCGCCCTGGCGCCGGACGGACGTGAAGGTGATCGCGCCGCGTCCGTCGACCCGGATGACACAGGTCTGCGGGTCCTGGCCGATGAGGGCCTTCGTCCGCTCCTCCACGTCCTGGCCGCCGTCGGGCAGCAGCCGCGCGAGCGGGGTGCCGGCGCCGGTGGGCATCCGGCAGAGGTGGGCGGCCCGGCCGGGCGGGTCGGCGGGGCGGTGGCCCCGCCAGTCCAGGTAGCCGACGGTCCCGGCCCCCGCCACGGCGAGGACCAGCACGCGGGGGAGCCACCACCGGCTGTCGAGGCGCCACCCCCACCGGTTCGTCAGGAAGCGGCCCCACCGGGCCGCGAGGTCCTTCACGCGCCGCCCTTCGCGTGGTTGACGTGGTTGTTGACGACGCCGTTGCTGTAGCCGTTCATCACGTTGATCCCGGCGCTCTCGGCGAGGCGGTTGACGTCCTCGCGGCTCATCCCGGAGGTGCCGCCGGCGTCCTTGACGGCCTGCTTGACGCTGCCCACCGCCTGGTTCTGCCCACTCGCGTTCTCGTCGCGCGCCGTCTGGTCGCCGGCCGCCGTGGTGTCCTGCTTGTTGGCCTCGATCACGCTCTCGGCGATCGAGTCGATGATCTGGTCCGCGACCTCGCCGCCCAGCGGGATCTTGTCCGTCACGGTGCCGATGACGGCGCTGAAGGCGTCCTTGCCGTAGCCGACGTTCTTCTCCAGCGCCTCGTTGAACTCCTTGTCGGACTCGGCGTGCTTGTAGTGCACCTCGTCGACCCGGGCCTCGTTGAGGATGCCGCTGGTGATCCCGCCGGCGTGGGCGATGTTGTTGATGTCGACGTTGAGCCGGGCGAAGTCGGTCTGCCCGCCGTCCATGTGGCCGCGGATGAGGGCGGTGGTGTACGCCTGGTTGGCGTTGACCACGGCGCCGTAGGACTCCGGATCGCGTCCGAGCGCGTCCATCAGCCCCTCAACGGAGGACTTGCCGAGGTTGGCCGGCGAGCCGTTGACCGGCAGCTCGTGGGTGAGGGCGAGCGCGTTCTGCACGTCGCCGATGTACTCGGCGGTCATGTGCCCGAGGCTGCCCCGCATGGCGGCGAGCTTGCCGTCGCCCTTGATGTCGTCCAGTCCGCCGTCGTCGCCGTGCCGGCCGAAGGTGTCCACGACCCGCTTCATCAGGTCGGCCTGCTCGGTGGTGTGCCGCTCCGGCGGGACGGGGCCGGGTTCGTCGTACGGGTGGCCGGTGGTGGCGGCCTCCAGGGCGCGGCCGAAGGCGGCCGGCCCGGCCTGCTTGCTCGCGTCCCACACCTTGGAGTCCCGCGAGGTCGTGTCCGGGATCCAGTCCTTGTCGTGGGCGTAGTAGTCGAAGTAGTCCGAGGGCTTGGGCTTGCCGCCCTGGTTGACCGTGCCGTCCTGGTTGTACGCGGTCGGCTGCTCGGTGAAGAACTTGTTGGCGGCCTCCGGGCTGTGCGCGAGCGCCTCCAGGACGGCGGTGGTGGGACGGAAGCCGGAGCCCGCCTCGTCGCCCCCGGTCAGGTTGAAGCCCTGGATCTTGGAGCCGGGCATCGGGGCCGGCCAGTACCTGTCCTGGGTGTCGAGCTGGGTGACGTGCTCGGCGATCGGGTTGATGAAGTGGGCGTCGTAGTTGCCGTTCATCAGGATGCCGGAGAGCACCTGGTAGCCGTACGGCACGTAGTCGAGGCCGGAGGCCCGGTAGGGCTTGTCCCAGACCGGCTGGGATCCGGCCTTGCGCAGCGCGGCGGACCACTCGTCCGACAGGTGCGGCTCGTTGGTGGTGCGGGTGGCGGTGGCGAGGGTGAGTCCCAGGTTCTTCTGGAGGTCCTGGTAGGCCTTCCAGCGCGGGGACTTGTCGTCGCGGGGGTGCGCCGGGTCGCCGACCATGCCGTTCCAGGACTTGATCAGGCCGTCCGGCCCGAGGTCCTGGTAGAACTTGGTGGCGAACTTCGGGTCGTTGCCGTGCGAGGCCAGCAGCGAGTTCAGTTCGGTGAGTTCGGGCTCGGTGATGTCCCCGCCCTTGGCGGCGAGCTGGGCGGCGCGCTTGCCGTCGGCCTCGGGGCCGCCGCCGATGGCCTTGCCGTTGAAGGACTTCTGCCCGTCCGTCATGCTGTCGGCGCGCAGCGCGTAGGCGATCCGCTCGTCGGCGGCGGCGGCCTCGGCGACGGCGGCGTCGATCGCCTTGCGGGCGGCCTCCGCCTTGTCGCCCCACTCCTTCTGGTAGTCCCGGAGGGCCTCGTAGTCGTGCCGGGTGGCGTTGTCGGCCGGGGGCCAGCTGACGGTGCCGTTGTCGGTGACGGTCAGCCCGGCCGTGCGGGCCTCCGCGACCGCCTTGTCCAGCTTGGTCTTCGCCGCCTTGAACTCGGTCGACGCCTCCGTGAAGATCGAGGCGAAGGCGTTCGCCTCGGTGACGGCGGCGGTCAGCTGCTCGTTGGTGCGCTGCAGGCCGGGGCGGGCCTGGTCGGCCGAGGGGCCGCTCCAGCAGGCGGAGTTGACCTGGGCGATCACCGTTCTGTCCCAGTCGTCGTCCATCGACTTGAGCTTCTGGGCCACGGTGGTCCAGGCGGTGGCGGCGGTGTCCAGGACACCGAAGTCGGCGGTGCTGAGCTCGTGGAAGTCGACCATCGCTGCTCTTCTCTCAGGTGCCGAGGTCGTGCTGGACGGCCGACTCGTTCTGGCGGTAGTTGGTGGCGGTGGCGCGCAGCGCCTGGGTGGTCTGCCCGATGGTGCCGCCGAGCGCGGCGACGCACTGGTCCCAGGTGCCGGCGGCGCCCGCCGCGGCCTTGCCGGTGCTCCAGTTGGCGAGCGAGGTGGAGACCTTGGTGGTGGCCTCGTCGGCGCCCCGGCCGTCGGTGTTGAGGCGGGCGTGGATCTGGTCGGAGTTGTTCCCCGCGGTGGTCAGCGCGTTGGTGTCGGCGCTGAAGCCGGATCCGCCCCCGCCGCCTCCGCCGCCCGGTGCCGAGGCCGAGTTGATCTGCGTGCGGGCCGCCTCCTGGGCGCGGGCCCGGTCGGTCAGGTTCCCGTCCGCGTCGTAGGCCCAAGGGTTCATCATCCGGTCGAACGCGGTCGCCCGATCAGACATGTCGATCGATCCCCTCCCGTGCCGGAACGCTGTTCCGGCACCCCCGTTGGCAAAGAATGTGGCAAGTGCGTCAAGAGTTCGACAAAGGGTACAGGCGGGTTCCGGTTTTGCCGAACCCCTAGGGGAGAGGGGGGCCGACGTCATACCGCAGCAGCAGACGGGCTCGTCATTCGAGCTCATGACCCCTGTGGCACAAGACCGTTACGGTGGTCGGCGTGTCCACAGCTGTCATCAAGACGGACGGCCTCACCAAGAGGTTTCCCCGGGTCACCGCGCTCGACCAGCTCACCGTCGAGGTGCGGCCGGGTGTGGTCGGCCTGGTCGGGGCCAACGGCGCGGGCAAGTCCACTCTGATCAAGATCCTTCTCGGGCTCGCCCCGGCGACCTCCGGCCGGGGCGAGGTCCTCGGCCTGGACGTCGCCACCCGCGGGTCCGAGATCCGCGCGCAGGTCGGCTACATGCCCGAGCACGACTGCCTGCCACCGGACGTCTCCGCGACCGAGTTCGTGGTGCACATGGCCCGGATGGCGGGCCTGCCCGCCACCGCCGCCCGTGAGCGCACCGCGGACACCCTGCGGCACGTCGGCCTCTACGAGGAGCGGTACCGCCCGATGGGCGGCTACTCGACCGGCATGAAGCAGCGGGTCAAGCTCGCCCAGGCGCTGGTGCACGACCCGAAGCTGGTGCTGCTGGACGAGCCGACCAACGGCCTCGACCCGGCCGGCCGGGACGAGATGCTGGGGCTGATCCGCCGGGTGCACACCGACTTCGGCATCTCGGTGCTGGTCACCACCCACCTGCTCGGCGAGCTGGAGCGGACCTGCGACCACCTGGTCGTGATCGACGGCGGCAAGCTGCTGCGCTCCTCCTCCACCGCCTCCTTCACCGAGGTGACGGCCGTCCTCGCGGTCGAGGTCGGCGACCACCCGGAGGACCACGGCCTGGAGCCGGGCCCGGCGGTCCGCGAGCGGCTCGCCGCGGTCGGCCTGTCCGTCCAGTCCGAGGGTTCGCACCAGCTGCTGGTCCGGCTGGCCGACGAGTCGACGTACGACACCATCCGCGACGCCGTCGCCGAACTGGGCCTCGGCCTGGTCCGGTTGGAACAGCGCCGGCACCGGGTCGCCGAACTCTTCACCGACTCCCAGGACACCGAGCAGAGCAGGGGAGGGACGAACGATGGCGCTGCCTCCTGACACCAGGTCCGCCGACACCGGCGTCATCCACGACATCGGCTACCGCGGCTACACCGGCCCCCGGCTCGGCCGCTCCTACGCGACCCGCGCGCTCTTCACCCAGAGCCTGCGCGCCGCGTACGGCCTCGGCCGCTCCGGCAAGTCCAAGGTGCTGCCGATGCTGGTGCTGGGTGTGGTGACCGTGCCCGCGCTGATCATGGTGGCGCTCTCGGTCGTGATGAAGCGCGAGGAACTGCCGGTCGAGTACGCCGGCTACCTCTCCATGCTCAGCCTGGTGGTCTCGGTCTTCCTCGCCTCCCAGGCGCCGGTACTGCTCTCCCGGGACCTGCGCTACCAGACCGTCCCGCTCTACTTCTCCCGCCCGATCACCCGCACCGACTACGTCCGGGCCAAGTTCGGCGCCATGGTCTGCGCCCAGCTGCTGCTGATGGCGGCCCCGTTGCTGGTGCTGTACATCGGCGCGCTGCTCGGCGGGATGGACTTCGGGCACAACACCGGGCACTTCCTGTACGGCCTGGTCGCGGCCGTCCTGTACGCGCTGGTGCCGACCTCGGTCGCCCTGGTGATCGCGGCCGCCACCCCGCGCCGCGGCTTCGGGGTGGCCGCCATCATGGGCTACCTGGCGGTCAGCGCCGCCCTGGGCGCCGCCGCGGTCGGGATCAGCAACCCCAGCACGACCGGCTCCGACACCGCGCAGTGGATGTCGCTGATCTCGCCCACCGACCTGGTGGAGTCCCTGGTCAACGAACTGTTCGGCCTCGGTGAGGGATTCGACCGCCGGCACGCGCCGGGCGGCCTGGGCCTCGCCGTGTTCGCGCTCGTCGCGGTGGCCATGGTGGTCGGCTCGTACCGGCTGCTGCTGCGCCGCTACCGCCGTGTCTAATTCAACTGCAGTGTCTGAGAGGGCGGCATGGCCACCATCAGCATCGACAAGGTCTCCCGCTGGTTCGGGAACGTGGTCGCGGTCAACGACATCACCATGGCCATCGGCCCCGGCATCACCGGCCTGCTCGGCCCCAACGGGGCGGGCAAGTCCACCCTCATCCACATGATGAGCGGCTTCCTGGCCCCCTCCAGCGGCTCCGTCACCCTGGACGGCGCGCCGATCTGGCGCAACCAGCAGGTGTACCGGCAGATCGGCCTGGTGCCCGAGCGGGAGTCGATGTACGACTACCTGACCGGCTGGGAGTTCGTCCTCGCCAACGCCGAACTGCACGGCCTGCCCCAGCCGGGCGCCGCCGCCGGCCGGGCGCTGGACCTGGTGGAGATGGCCTACGCCAAGGACCGCCGCACCGGCACCTACTCCAAGGGCATGAAGCAGCGGGTCAAGATGGCCTCCGCACTGGTCCACGACCCGTCCGTCCTGCTGCTCGACGAGCCCTTCAACGGCATGGACCCGCGCCAGCGGCTCCAGCTGATGGACCTGCTGCGCCGCTTCGGCGCGGACGGCCGGACCGTGCTGTTCTCCTCCCACATCCTGGAGGAGGTCGAGCAGCTGGCCCGGCACATCGAGGTGGTGGTCGCCGGACGGCACGCCGCCTCGGGCGACTACCGCAAGATCCGCCGGCTGATGACCGACCGCCCGCACCGCTACCTGGTCCGCTCCAGCGACGACCGCAGGCTCGCCGCCGCGCTGATCGCCGACGGCTCGACCACCGGCATCGAGGTGGACGAGCGGGAGCGGGCGCTGCGGATCGAAGCGGTGCACTTCCAGGGCTTCACCACCCTGCTGCCCAGGGTCGCCCGGGATGCCGGCATCCGGCTGTACACCGTCTCCCCGGCGGACGAATCGCTGGAGAGCGTCTTCTCCTACCTGGTCTCCGCATGAGCGGGCACGTGAGCACCGCCGCCAGGACCGTCGTTGCCCAGGAAGGGGCGGACCGACCATGAACCCCACCGTCGCCAGGCTGACCCTGCGCGGGCTGCTGGGCCGCCGCCGCGGCCTGCTGCTGCTGGTGGTCCCCGCCCTGCTGCTGATCGTCGCGGCCATCGCCAGTGTGTCCAGCGCCGACCCCCACGAGACGGCCGGCAACGTCCTCGGGGCCCTCGGCCTCGGCACCCTGATCCCGATCCTCGGGCTGGTCGTCGGCACCGGGGTGATCGCCAACGAGATCGACGACGGCTCGATCGTCTACCTGCTCGCCAAGCCGCTGCCCCGGTGGCGGATCGTCACCACCAAGCTGGTCGTCGCGATCGGTGTCACCTGGCTGTTCTCGGTCGTCCCGACGCTGCTGGCCGGGCTGCTGCTGGTCGGCACCCAGGACGGCGTGGCGCTCGGCTACACCGTGGCGGTGCTGGTCGCCGGCGCCGCGTACAGCGCGCTGTTCCTGCTGCTCGGCGTGGTCACCCGGCACGCGGTGGTGGCCGGGCTCGCGTACGCCCTGATCTGGGAGTCGACGGTCGGCAACTTCGTCGAGGGCGCCCGCACGCTGAGCATCCAGCAGTGGGGCCGCTCGGTGGCCGAGGCGGTCGCCGGGCAGAACGCGATCAGCTCCGACGTCTCGCTCGCGGCGGCGGTGCCGCTGCTGCTGGTGGTCACCGTCGCGGCGACGGTGTTCGCCTCGGTGAAGCTGGCCGGGATGACGCTGGCCGGCGAGGAGTGAGCCCGGCCCGGCACTGAGCCCCCGTACGGCGGTGGGCCCGGTCCGGCGGTGGGCCCGGTCCGGCAGCGGACCCGGTACGGCAGTGGGCCCCGGACACCTGAGGGTGTCCGGGGC
>NZ_JBSHAP010000067.1:0-51680 GCF_053611565.1 Kitasatospora sp. NPDC054795 | reverse complement strand
GCCACCCCCCCCCCCGCCCCCCCTTCACCCCCCCCCCACCCCCCGCGGCGGGGGGGGCCCGCCGGGGTAGGGCGGGGGCGGCCGCCCGGGTCCTGCTCGCCGACGTCCAGTGCATGGTCCGCACCGTCCGCCTGCCGCGCCGCTTCACCCACCGCCGGGCCCGCCCGCCATTGCCCGGTGCCGACCGGCACCCGCTGTCGGACCGCGAGCCGGCGACCGTCCGGGCCGCCGCCACAGCCTCACCGAGCACGAGATCGCCGACCGCCGGTACGTCTCCCTCGGGACGGTCAGGAAGCACCTTGCCGCCGCACAGCTGCAACTGGACGTTCGTGACTGCGTCGAACTCGCCGCCCGGGCCGGGACCCGCCGGGTCAGGCCCAGGTGCGGGCCGCGGCCAGCAGGCGCTCGCGAACCAGGGCCACGTGCGGGTTGGCCGAGCCGGCCGGGCGGCGGACCAGGTACGCGGTGTTGATCGGCGGATCGGCCGGCTCGTGGAGCAACCGCAGGGCGCCGGAAGCGAGTTCGGCCCGGCACAGGTAGCCGGGCAGTACGCTCCAGCCCGCGCCCGCGGTCACCGCCGCGAGCACCGCCCGCAGGTCCGGCACGGTGACCGCGGCCCGGGCGTGCAGTCGTCGGTCGAAGACGTGCCGCCAGTAGCGGCGGGCGATCGGCAGGTCCTCGGCGTAGCTGAGCAGCGGGACCTCGGCCAGCGCGCCGGGCAGCTCCCGGCCGGCCAGCCGCTCGGCCCAGAGCGGGGCCGCGACCAGGACGAACTCCTCGTCGGCGAGCGGTTCGGCGAGCAGCGTCCGGCCGGGCGGCCGCCGGGTGGCGACCACCAGGTCGTGCTGCCCGGCCCGCAGTTCCGCCAGCAGGGGGTCGGTCAGCCCGCTTGTGACCCGCAGCTGGACGCCCTCCGTGACGAGCGGGGCCAGCTCCGCCAGCAGGACGGTGCCGAGGAACTCGGCCGGCCCGGCGAGGTGGACCGGCTCCGGCACGCCGCCACCGCGCCCGTCGGCGAGGCCCGCGAGCCGGTCCATCGGCCCGGCCAGCCGGGTGGCGAGGTCGTCGGCGTACGGCAGCGGGCTGACCCCGCGCGCCCGGCGCTCGAACAGTTCCCGGCCGAGCCGGTGCTCCAGCGCCCGGATCTGCGCGGTCACCGTGGACTGGGACAGGCCGAGCAGATGCGCGGCCGCGGTGAAGGAGCCCGCCCGGTGCACGGCGAGGAAGGTCCGCAGCTGGTTGAGGTCCAGCGGGCCGGAGCCGGTGGTCGGCCGATCGCTCATGCCGGCGAGCCTACGGGATTCCGATGGCCGGCCGGCGGGCTCGACGGTCCGGGTGAGGTATCGGAATTCCGATGCCCGGTATCGCGTGGCCCATTGGTTCCCGCAGGCAGGGCGCGTCTAGCGTCGACGGCGTGAGCGCCGCGGCGGACCGTCGCGGCGAGGACCGCGGCACCCCTGGAGGCACACCCCATGGCCGACATCCTGTTCGTCGTGACCGGCTCGAAGGTCTGGACGCTGAACGACGGCACCGAGCATCCGACCGGCTTCTGGGCGGAGGAGGCGGTCGTCCCGTACCGCGCCTTCACCGGGGCGGGCCACCGGGTCGCGGTCGCCACCCCGGGCGGCGTCGTCCCGGTCGCGGACCGGGCCAGCCTGACCGACCCCGAGCTGGCCGAGGAACTGGCGAAGATCGCCGAGTTCCGGCAGCCGCTGGTGCTGGCCGAGGTCGACCCGGCCGACTACGACGTCGTGTTCTACCCCGGCGGCCACGGCCCGATGGAGGACCTGGCGGTCGACGCCGACTCCGGTCGGCTGCTCACGCGGGCGCTCGCCTCGGGACGCCCGCTGGGCGTGGTCTGCCACGGCCCGGCCGCGCTGCTCGCGGCACGGACCGAGGACGGCGGCTCGCCGTTCGCCGGGTACCGGGTGACCGGCTTCACCAACGCCGAGGAGGTCCAGGCCGGCCTGGCCGACCGGGCGCCGTGGCTGCTCCAGGACCGGCTGGTCGCGCTGGGCGTGGACTTCGAGGAGGGCGAGCCCTGGGCGCCGCACGCGGTGGTCGACCGCAACCTGGTGACCGGCCAGAACCCGGCCTCCTCGGGCCTGGTGGCCGCCGGCCTGCTGAAGCTGCTGGCGGACTCGGCGAAGTAGCGGCCGGGGCGGGGCCGGGCGCGGTGGTGCTGCGGCGCGGCGCCCGACGCCGCCGGGCGGGCTCCTGCCGTGCCGGGCCGCCGTCAGCGGAGGTCGTAGGCGGTGAGGGGGTGGCCCGCCCAGATCCGGTGCGTGGCCTGTTCCGGGTAGCGGACGGTCCGCGAGCGGGCGTCCAGGACCCGGGTGAGCTGCCCGTCCGGTTCGAAGGCGGGCCACCCCGGGTCGCCGGTGGTGGCGAAGCGGACCCAGGCCCGCCGCAGTTCCGCCGAGACCCGGACCGCCTCCGGCGGGGGCGGGTCGCCGAGGGACTGCCGTGCCATCGGACTGTCCAGGCTGCCGAAGGCGAGCGGTACGTCCAGGCCGTGGCAGGCGCCGAAGGCGCCGTCGAGAGCGGGCGCGGGCAGGGCGAGCTCGAAGAGGTACGAGGTGCCGCCGGCGGCCGCGTTGGCCTCGGCGAGTCGGACGGACGGCACCCGGAACAGGGCGTCGGAGCCGACGGTTTCCAGGAGTTCGGAGGGCGTCGCCCCCGGGAGGGCGGCCCGGTAGGCGTCCGGGCCGCCCGGCGGCGGGGCGAACAGCTCCAGCATCAGCCGGGCCTCCTCCTCGGTGAAGCCGTCGCGTCGGCCGCTGAGCACGCTGAACAGCCGGAACTCGTCCCGGGTGTGACCGGCCAGCAGGTCCACGCCGGCGGTGGGCGCCGACCAGGGAGAGCCCGGAAGGACCTCGCCGTCGACCACCGGGACGGTGGCGATGCCGCTGTGCGCCAGCCGGCCCCAGCGCGCGAGGTGGGTCGGCAGTGCGGCGCCCAGGTCGGTGACCGCCGAGGCCAGGCGCCAGGGGGGCACCTCGGCCAGAGCGGCGGCGGTGGGGGCCGTGCCGAGCAGCTTCGCGAGTTCGGCGGTGACCTCGGCGGCCAGCGCGGGAGTGCAGTGGTTGCCCGGCACCGAGTGGGCGACGGCCCGCCGGAACAGGCCGCGGGCCCGGTCCGTCGAGAGCAGGGCGGCGACCGAGCCGGCGCCCGCGGACTGCCCGGCGACGGTCACCCGGGCCGGGTCCCCGCCGAAGCGGGCGATGTTGCGCCGAACCCAGTGCAGGGCGGCGATCTGATCCAGGAAGGCGCGGTTGGCGGGGGCGCCCGCCAGCAGCGCGAAGCCCTCGGCGCCGACCCGGTAGTTGATGCTCACCACGACCAGCCCGGCGGTGGCCAGGGCGGTCGGGTCGTACAGCGGGTCGCCGGCGGTCCCGGAGATGAACCCGCCGCCGTGGATCCAGACCAGCACCGGCAGTCCGGCCGCGCCCGGATCGGGCGTGCAGACGTCGAGTGTCAGCCAGTCGGTGTCCTCGGACGTTCCGGACGCTTCGGAGGTCCTGGCGGGCATCGGCCCGGACTGCGGGACGACGGGTCCGAAGGCGGTGGCCTCGCGGACGCCGTCCCAGGACTCGGGCTCGACGGGGGCGGCGAAGCGGAGGGCCCCGACGGGCGGTCGGGCGTAGCGGATGCCGCGGAAGACCGCGAGCTCCCGGCACCCCGGCTGCGCGTGCTTCTCCTGCTGCTGTTCCTGTCGCCGTTCCTGGCCGCGGTGCGGTGCCCAGCGGCCGCGGACGAGTCCCTCGGTGGTGCGGATGACGGGCTGTTCCGGCATGTGGGCGCTCCTCCCTCGGAAGGCTGTCCACGTTATAGGTCAGCTGTATTATGTCAAGTGTATGGAAAAGGCTCCGCAGCGCGCGGAGCGAGGACGAGGAGCCGCCGCCGATGCCGAAGCAGGTCGACCACCGGGAACGCCGGGAGACGATCGCCCGCGCGCTGTGGCGGGTCGTGGAACGGCGCGGCGCCTCCCACCTGACGATGCGCGAGGTCGCGCAGGAGGCCGGTATCTCGCTCGGTCAGCTCCAGCACTACTTCGGCTCCCGGGCGCAGATGCTCTCCTTCGCGATGGATTTCGCCGGCGAGCAGAGCGCGCGGCGGGTCGGCGTGGCGATGGGAGCGCTCGGCGGGCGGCCGCATCCGCGCGACGTGCTGCGGGCGATGCTGGTCGAGCAGCTGCCGCTGCACGCCGACGCGCGGGCGACCAGCCGGATGAGCGCCGCCTACGTGCTGGAGGCGCTGCACGACGAGGAGGTCCACGCACGGGCGCGCGGCGGCCTGCTCCAGGGGCGGGCGATGGTCGAGCAGGTGCTCCGGCAGGCGATCGCCGACGGGCAGCTGGTGCCCGACCGCGATCCGGTGGTGGAGACGGACCTGCTGCTCGCGCTCACCGGGTTCGCCACGCTGCTGGAGCTGGACGTGGTCGGGCCCGACGCCGTGCTCGCGGCCGTCGACCGGCACCTCGACCGACTGTTCGCGGCGCCGGGAGACGTGGGCGGGGACGTCGACGGCAGGTGACGTGGCAGGCTACCCGGGTACCACAGCCGCCCGCGACCAGGAGCCCAGCCCATGGACCGACCCGCCACCCTCCGGCCCGCCGCCCCCCGACCCGCCGCCCTCGGGCTCGACGCCACCGCCTCCGGGCACCCGGCGGGCATCCTGGACGCCGCCGAGCGGGCCGAACGCCGGGGGATGGACCGGCTGGTGGTGGCCGAGACCGCGTACGACCCGTTCCTCCAGCTGGCCCGCGCGGCCGACCGGACCGAGTCGATCGAGCTGGCCACCGGCATCGCGGTGGCCTTCGCCCGGACCCCGATGACCCTCGCCTACCAGGCCTGGGGACTGCACGCGGCCTCCGGCGGACGTGCCGTCATCGGGCTGGGCTCGCAGGTCAAGCCGCACATCGAGAAGCGCTTCGGAATGCCCTGGGACCGTCCGGCCGCCCGGATGCGCGAGTACGTGCACGCGGTGCGGGCGATCTGGCACAGCTGGCAGGCCGGCGAACGGCTGCGCTTCCGGGGCGAGTTCTACACCCACACGGTGATGACGCCGGTGTTCTCCCCGGACCCGGTCCCGTCCGGCGTGCCGCGCATCCTGCTGGCGGGCGTCGGGCCGCTGATGACCCGGACGGCCGGGGCGGTGGCCGACGGCTTCCTGAGCCACCCGTTCTCCTCCACCGCCTACCTGACCGAGCAGGTGCTGCCGGGCCTGACCGAGGAGCGGGCCCGGGCCGAGGCGGAGGGCGCCGCATGGACGGAGCGGCCGTTCGAGATCGTCGGCAGCGTGCTCACCGCCACCGGCCGCACCGAGGAGGAGCTGGCGGCCAACCGGGCCGCCACCCGCGAGCGGCTCGCGTTCTACGCCTCCACGCCGGCCTACCGTCCGGTGCTGGCGCAGCACGGCTGGGAGGGGCTCCAGGAGGAGCTGCACACCCACTCGGTGCGCGGCCGCTGGGCGGAGATGGCCGCGCTGATCGACGACGAGGTGTTCGACGCCTTCGCGGTCTGCGGTCCGGTCGAGGAGGTCGCCCGGGAGATCCACCGCCGGTACGCGGGTCTGGTCACCCGGCTGTCCGTCAGCCTGCCCGAGGACGCCGACCCGGAGCTCGGCCTGGACGTCCTGGCGGCCGTACGGGCGCTGGGCCGACCGGAAGCGGACGCTGGATGATCGTGACGCGCGGCCGACCGGACAAGGGATGACGAAGTCCGGGCAGATTCGTGCAACGCGTTTCCGGTGGTGAGGAGTCGCGGCATGATCGCGGTGGCAGGCCGGGTCGTCCGGTGGACGGGTCGCCCTGGCCTGCCGCGTTGTGGGGCCTGTCGCGCCGTACGGACCGTTGCGCCGTCCGGCCTGTCATGCCTCGGCCACCCGTTGCCGACCATGGGGGTGCCCGCGTGCCCGTGTCCGACGACCACCCGGCCGACTACGACCTGGCGGAGTGCTGGGACCCCGTCGCGAACCAGTACGTCGACGCCCTGGCCGACCTGGACGAGTTCCTGCGCGTCTGCGCCGAGCTGACCGGATTCGACGTCCCCGAACTGCGCTCCACCGGCATGGCGGACGAGCACCATCGCACCACGCTGGCCCACCAGGTGCGCGACGAGCACGCCCTGGTCCACCTCTGGTACGTCGGCGCCTGGCCCGGCGAGGCACCCTCCTCCGCCCGCGCCCACGACCAGGGGCTGGTCTGGCGGACCTTCCACGCCGTCCCGCCCGGCTCCGCCGCCCCCGGCCACGGCAGCTGGGCCGAGGCACCCCGAAGCGCAGTGGCGCCGGACAACGGCGGTGAGCGCCGATGAGCGCCCGCTGGGACGCCGTCGTGGTCGGCGCGGGCTTCGCCGGGACCCTCGTCGCCCACCGCCTCGGTGCCCAGGGCTGGCGGGTCCTCGTCCTGGAAGCCGGACGGGCCGCGCCCACCGGAGCCGAGACCGCCACCGCCCACCGCGCGGCCGGCGGCGGACCGCCCACCTCGCCCTACCCGCACAGCCCCGAGGCCCCGTCACCCGACGTCACCGACCTCGCCGGACACCCGGACGGCGGCTTCACCGCCACCGGCCACCTCCGCCAGGACGGGCCGCTGCCCTACGCCAGCGGCTACCTGCGCGCCAACGGCGGCACCGGACTGCTCTGGACCGGGCTCACCCCGCGCATGCACCCGGAGGACTTCCGCACCGGAGACCTCGGCCACGGCCGCAACTGGCCGATCGGCTACCACGACCTGGAACCCCACTACCGCGAGGCCGAACGGGAACTCGGCGTCGCCGCCGACGCCGAGGAGCAACGCCGCGCCGTCGGACTGCCCATCCCGGACGGCTACGACTTCCCGATGCGAGCCGTTCCGGCGAGCTTCCTCGACCGGCAACTGGCCCGCGCCCTCGACGGACGGACCGTCCGCGACCCCGCCGTGCCCGGCCCCGCCCGGCTCGCCGTCACCGCCACCCCGCACGCCCGCAACGGCGTGCCGACCAGGCCCGGATCCGCCGACGGGCCGCTCTGCGCGGGCAGCGCCAGCTGCGTCCCCGCCTGCCCGACCGGCGCCAAGTACACCCCGCTGCGCACCCAGGCCCGCTGGGCGGCCGGGGTCGAACTGCGCACGGAGGCCGTCGTCAGCCGGGTGCTGGCCGACCCGGAGACCGGGCGGGCCGGGGGAGTCGAATACCTCGCGGGCGGGACGGCCCACCGGGTGGAGGCGGACCTGGTCGTCCTCGCCGCGCACGCGATCGAGAACGCCCGGCTGCTGCTCCTGTCCGGCCTGGCCAACCGCAGCGACCAGGTCGGCCGGAACCTGATGGACCACCCGGCCCTGCTCACCTGGGGGCTGATGCCCCGCCCGGTCGGCCCCTACCGCGGACCCGGCTCCACCAGCGGCCTGGAGGCGTTCCGCTTCGGCCCCGGGCGGGAGCGCCGGGCACCGTTCCGGATCGAGATCGGCAACTGGGGCTGGTCCTGGGCGGGCGGAGCGCCGGAGGCCGAGGCGGCGGCGCTGCTCGCGGCGGGCCTGCGCGGCAAGGAGCTCCGCGACCGCCTCGGTGACCGGCTGGGCCGTCAGTTCTCGCTCCAGTTCGAGCTGGAGCAGCCCGCCGACCACGCCAACCGGGTCACCCTCGACCCGGACCGGCGCGACCCGCTCGGTCTGCCGGGCCCGGCCATCCGCTATGACCTCTCGGAGTACGTCCGCGAGGGGATGACCTCCGCCAGGGCCGTCTCCGACCAGCTGTTCGCCCTGCTCGGCGCCGAGGACCACACCGCCTACCCGGCGGCCGGATGGCCGGGACGGCTCGAACACCGGGGAAGCGTCCACGGCTACCGCGGCGCCGGCCACGCCGGAGGCACCCACATCATGGGCGACTCGCCCGCGACCTCGGTGGTCGACCACTGGCAGCGCTGCTGGGAGCACCCCAACCTGTACGCCGTCGGCTGCGGCTCGATGCCCTCCCTGGGCACCTCCAACCCCTCGCTCACCATGGCCGCCCTCGCGCTGCGCAGCGCCGAGCGGATGCACCACGACCTGCTGGAGCTGCACCGCCCGGCGGCCGTGGCACCACCGGCCGCCCCCTGAACCCTCGTACCGCCCCCGCCGTTCCCCCGTCCTTCCCGTCTCCCCCGCCTCTCCCGTCCTCGGAGTCCTCATGACCGGCCTGCCGCTGCCGCCCGTACCGGAGCCGTACCACCTGCCCTTCCACTACGGCGCGCTGCACAACATCGGCGTCGACTATCTGGTCGACCGCGCGCGGGCGCGCGAGCTGCTCGCCAAGCGCCACCCCGGGCTGAACGTCGCCGCCTTCGACGGCGGGGCCTGCGTCTCCCTCAACTACCAGCTCTACTTCGCCCAGTATCCGAACGGCGGCGGCATCACCCAGGAGCTGGAGATCAACCTGATCGCCCACCCGCTCTTCGCCGAGGAGCGAATGCCGGTGGTCAACTACGGCCAGTACGCCCGGGGGTACGACCAGACCAAGCTGCTCGGCATCGCCCGGCTGCACGTCCTCTGCGACAACCCGCTCGCCATCGACGCCGGGCGCCGGCTGTACGCCGAGCCCAAGCACCCGGGCTGGTTCGAGACCACCCTGCCCTCCCTCAACGCGCCCGACGTGCGCGAACGCTGGACGGTCTCCTGCCGTCGGGCCGGCCTCGGGCAGGACGGACTGATCCGCCACGACGAGGAACTCCTCGCCCTGGACGTGAACCTGGTCGGCCTCACCCCCGAGTCCGTCAACAACACGCCGATCACCGGCTACGGCACCGACGACGAGGGCAAGCTGCTGGCCGGGCCGCTCAACGTCTACCAGCCCTACCGCTACTACGCCCTGGACGACCGCACCGCCGACCGCGTCCGGCTCGACCTCGGCAACCCTGCGGAGGAGTCGGCCCGCGACCTCGCCCACCTGATTGCCGACGCCCCGGCGGCCGGGGTCTGGACCTACCAGTCCCCGCCGGTCGCCGCCCACAACCGGGCCTACTACATCCGATGACGGCCCCGGACTTCTCCCCGGTCTTCGCCCCGGGCGGCACCGCCGTGCGACGGGACATCGCCCACGGCAGGGTCTGGTCGGCCATGCCGTACACCGTGCTCGCGGACGACGGCGCGACCCTGACCCTCACCGCCCGCCCGGGGACGGAGACCCTGGCCCCGGCCGGCTGGACCGCCGCCGCCCGCGCGGGGGACGATGCCGCGCGGCTGGACTGCATCGAGGACCTCGCCGCCGGCCGGTGGGAACTCGATGACTGGACCTGGCGCGACACCGTGGTGCTCAGCCGCTTCACCGCCGGAGCGCCGTTCAGCGTCCACCGCTTCCTGACGCCCGACGGCCGGCCACTGTACTGGTACGTCAACTTCGAGCGCCCGTACCGGCGGACGGCCATCGGCCTCGACACCCTCGACCTCTTCCTGGATCTGGTGATCACCCCCGATCTCTCGACGTACAGCTGGAAGGACGAGGACGAGTACGCCCACGCCCGGCGCCTCGGTGTCATCGACGAGGCCACCCATCGGTGGATGGACCGGGCACGGGACCTCGCCCTCGGGCAACTCCTGGACCGCACCGGCCCGTTCGCCCCCGACCCGGCGGTCTGGGAGCTGCCGCCCGCAGGCCCGCTGCCCACCCTCCCGGCCACCGCCCTCAGCACCCCCGTCGAAGCGGACTGAGGACTGATCACCCGGCGCCGACCTGCTAGGCCCTGTCCGGCCCTAGGGTCGCGCCCCTGCGCGAACGACAGCGAGGGGGCGGACGTGACGGTGACGGCGGACACGACGGGCGACGTGGAGGCCCTCAAGCACCTGCACGACGGCGGCGACTACCGGCGGCTCGCCGAACGGACCTCGAACCCCGAGGTCCTGCGCCAACTGGCGATCGGGGAGTACCCGTTCGTCTGGCACGCGATCGCCCGCAACCCGGCCGCCCCCAGCGACCTGCTGGCCGCACTGGCCGGGCGACGGCAGCTGGTGTGGAACGACAACCGTCTCCTTGAGCTGCTCGCAGCCCACCCCGCCCTCATGGGCGAGGCCTTGGAGGGGCTGGTCGATCTCGTGGGCGACCGCCTGCGGGAAGGCGACCGGCCGTACGCGGCCGTCCTGGAGCTGGCCGGCAGGCCGGAGCTGCCGGCCGAACGGCTGCACCGGCTCGGCCGCCTCCCGGGGGCCTCGGCCAGGCTGCGCCGGGGGATCAGCCGGGTGCTGGGGGAGCGCCCGGACCGGTGAGCGCGGCCGGGACCGGGCCGGGCGCGGCGGCGGTGGAAGCCCGTGACCAGCGTCCGGCGAGTACGGTGCCGACGATCAGCTGGAGCTGGTGGTAGAGCATCAACGGCAGCACCAGCAGGCCGGCTTGCGCGCCGAACAGGACGGTGGCCATCGGCAGGCCGTTGGCCAGGCTCTTCTGCGAACCGCAGAGCACCGCCGCGATGGTGGCCGACCGGTCGAGCCCCAGCAGCCGCGCGCCGAGCCCGGTGGCCGCGAGGGCGGCGGTGAGCAGGGCGAGCAGCACCGCGAGCAGCCCGAGCAGCGCGACGGGGGTGGCCAGGCCCCAGATGCCCTGGGACACCGCCGCGCTGAACGCCGTGTAGACGACCAGCAGGATCGAGCCGCGATCCACCGGGGTGAGCACCCGTTTGTGCCGGGACAGCGGACCGCCGAGCCACGGCCGCAGCAACTGCCCGAGCAGGAACGGTGCGAGCAGCTGCAGCCCGATCCGCAGCAGTCCGTCGGCGGACAGCGCGGTGTGCGATCCCAGCAGCCAGGCCGCCAGCAGGGGCGTGAGCACCAGGCCCGCCAGGCTGGAGTAGGTGCCCGCGCAGATCGCCGCCGGCACGTTGCCCCCGGCGGCACCGGTGAGCGCCACCGAGGACTGCACCGTGGAGGGTGCCAGACAGAGGAACAGCACCCCGGTGTGCAGCTGCCCGGTCAGTGGGACGGGCGTGAGCAGGGCGGTGGCCACGCCCAGCAGGGGGAAGAGGACGAAGGTGGCGGCCAGTACCAGCCCGTGCAGCCGCAGGTGCCGCAGCCCGGCCAGCGTCTCGCGGGTGGAGAGCCTGGCACCGTAGAGGAAGAACAGCAGCGCCACCGCGAGGTCGCAGGCCACCCCGGCGACTCGCGCCGAGGTGCCGGAGGCCGGGAACAGCGCGGCCAGCCCGACGGTGCTGGCCAGCGCCGCCATGTACGGGTCCAGCCAGCGCGGCAGCAGCCTGCGGGAGCGGGGCCCGGGGGCGCGTTGCGGCTGGGTCCGTTCCCCGGGCGCCTGGTCCCGGCGCCCCCGGGCCGCGCGCCCCGGTTCGTGTCCTTGCGCTATGCGCCTCCCGGCCGTGTGCGCCCGGAGCCCTGCTGGCTGCTCCGGGCGCGCCGGACGGTCGGTCACGGGCCGCCTTCCGCCATCGGGCGGACCGAGGGCCTGGAAGAGGAACCGGGCCCGAGCAGTCCGCCGACCAGCGAGCCGGCGCCGTCGTGGTCGCTGCCCGCCGAGCCGCTGCCGTTCTGGAGATTGGCCGTCCGGTCGATCTCGAGCCAGGAGTCCGCGTTCGAGTTGTCCACGACCGTGATCAGCCCGCCGCCGGCCGCCGCGGGCGACGCGGCTCCCGCGAGCAGGGCGCAGGCTCCGGCCAGCCCCAGCGCGGTGGCCCGCAGGGCGGTGGCCGACGAGGGCGGGGCGGCCCCGCGCAGCCCGGTCCTCATGCCGTCACCGCCATCAGCCCGCTGGAGCGCGAGATGTTCCGCTCCAGCAGCTCGGTGGACTCCCGCACGCCGACCTGCTCGCGCCCCCCGGCCGGGGCCGGCAGCCGCCCGTCGGCGCTCTTCAGCCCGGACAGCGCCTCGTCCATCGCCCGGTGCGCGGCGAACAGGCACGGCGTGCTGTAGATGGCCACGTCCACCCCCAGCTCCGACAGCTCCGAGAGCGACAGCCGGGGCGACTTCCCGCCCGCGATCTGGTTGAACAGCAGGGGCTTGTCGCCGACCACCCCGCGGATCCGGCGGATCCACTCCTCACTGCGCACGCCGTCCACCAGCACCACGTCGGCGTCGGTGGCGGCGAGCGCCCGGGCCCGGCGCAGGATGTCGTCCTCCTCGGTGGCGTCGGTGCGGGCGACCACCAGCAGGTCCGTCCGGTTGGCGAGGACGAGCTCCAGTTTCTCCAGGTACTCCTCCAGCGGCAGCACCAGCTTGCCGTCCGCGTGCCCGCAGCGGCGCGGCCGCTTCTGGTCCTCCAGGATCACGCCCGACGCGCCGATCCGTTCGAGCCTGCGCACGACGTGGCAGGCCACCTCCGGATCGACGTACCCGTCGTCGATGTCGACCAGCAGGTGGTGCCGGGGGAAGGCCCCGCGCAGCCGCTCGACGAATCCCACCATGTCGGGCCAGGCGATGAAACCGATGTCGGGCAGCCCGTAGTAGGAGGCCGCGAAGCCGAAGCCGGAGACGAACATGCCGTCGTAGTGCTCGGCCGCGATGGAGGCCGAGTACATGTCGTGGACGCCGATCAGGGGCGTCGTCCCCGGGCCCGCGATCTCCGCGCGAAGCCGCTGCCCGGGGCTGTCCGATGCCGTGTTTCCGTAGTACAAGGCCTACTCCTTGCTAGGGGTGACTTTGCCTGAACTTGGTTTTCACCAGACCGAACTGAGGTGTCATCACTATGCGCCCTTTAATGTTCCGTGGGCAAATCTTTAAGAGAGGTTCCCTCGCTAGAGTGAATGTGGGTGGACAATAGGAAAGTCAACAAATATGCTGCTCCGACAAATGAGTCGGCGCGTCGGGACGATGGAGGACGGCCGGGTTGACGTCACGGCCGTCGAGAAGGCGGAGAGGCGGAGAAGGCAGAGAAGGCGGAGACCTGGAGAGTGTGGAAAGCCGCCGGGGCCCGCCCGATGGGGGCGGGCCCCGGTGAGGGGTCGGGCGCTCAGGCGCTCGGGACCGGGGGGACGGCGCGGCGTTCGCGCAGCGTCCGGAGCATCCGGCGGGTGGCCTTGGTCGCGACCGGGGGCAGGAGTTCGAGGGCGAGCCGGCGCGGCGTGGACCGCTGGACCGGGGCCTTGACCTGGTAGTTGAGGCGCAGCACCTTGGCGTCGGCGATGGTGTCCTCGTCGACGGTGTACCCCTCGGCCCACCAGTCGCGCTCCTTCAGGACCGCCTGGACGGCCGCCGCGTCTCCCCAGGTGCCGTAGAACTTCATCGGGGTGAGCAGGACCGGCCGCAGTCCGCCGGTGAAGACCGCCTCCCAGACCGCGGCGGAGACGCCCGGGGTGTGCTCGGAGCGGTAGTCGTCCAGGGCGACCACGCCGTTCTCGGCGAGCGCGGCGCGGGCCACGGCGATGTCCCCGGCGACGTGCTCGTAGAGGTGGGAGGCGTCGACGTGGACGAAGCGGCAGCTGTGCGCCCGGACGCGGCCGTCGGCCAGCGCCGAGGTCGGGGCCTGGACTATCTCGGGCAGTTCGCCGTGGAAGGCGAGGTAATTGGCCTCGAAGGCGCTGCGGGTGAGGGTCCTGCGGTAGGACATGTTCATCTCGGCGGCGTTCTCGGCGTCGCCCGCCTCGGAGTCGAACAGGTCGCAGACCGTCAGCCGCTCGCCCGGCCGCAGGTGGTCGCCGAGCAGGACGGCGCTGCGGCCGAGGTAGCTGCCGAGCTCCAGGACGTCGCCGGTGACGCCGGCCGCGCTCTGGGCGGACAGCAGGTGGCTGAAGGCGGCCCGGTCGAGGCTGAAGAACCAGCCGGGAATGTCGTCCCGCTTCAGCGGCGCGGAGTGGACTGCGGCCTCGACCGCGGTCTCGGAATCGGGCACGGCGGCCTCCAGGGGGGCGGCGGGGCGCGGTGGCGGATCACGCCCGCGGAGGGGGACGCCGAGGACGTGAGGCGGATCATCATAGCGACGCCGGGGCCGGAGGGAACCAGGTGCGGAACGGCCTGAATTCGGATTTCCGCTCTGCCGTTCGGCAGGGGCGTGCGTCTTCGGTTCCGCTCTGGATTCGCCTGGTCGGCCTAGCGTTCCGAGGACCGCGGCTCCGTCGGTGAGTCGGGGGCTTCCGGCGGCTCCGCCCCGGCCGCCCGATCCAGCTCCGCGACGGTCTCGGACAGCCAGGCCCGCTCGGCCGCGGTGGAGGCCCGGGCGACGAGCAGCATCCCGCGCCGGAAGGGGTTCGGCTCGCGCTCGGCGGTCACCGGCTGCCCCGTCCCGTCGTAGAAGAAGCTGCTCGGAGCGTCCAGGAAGGCCAGTCGGCGGCGGAGCACGGCGGCCTGCCGGGGCGGGTCGGCGAGATGGTGCAGGAACGTGGTGACGGTGAAGAAGCGGATCTGGTCGGTGATCTCGGCCTGCTCCGGATCGGCCAGTCGGCGCAGCAGTCCGGCCCGCCCCTGCGCCGTCAGCTCCAGCGTCTGCCGCGGTGCGGCGCCGCTGCCCGGTTCGGTGCGGCGGTGCAGCAGTCCGGCCTTCTCCAGTCGGGCGATGGCGGGGTAGAGCGCGCCGTCGCTCACCGGTCGGACATGACCGGTCAGTCCGGTGATCCGCGACTTGAGCTCGTAGCCGTGAAGCGGCTGGTCGTACAGGAAGCCGAGGATCGCGAGCGTCAACACGGCTGGAGCCCTTCGGTCGGAGTGCGCCCTGCGGAGTCGTCATGTTACCTCTTGTCGATGTGCCTCGAAACGATGTATCTCTATTCGAGGCAGGTCGAGAGGGTCGCAGCCGATCGAGGAGAGCCGAGGCGGCCCAGGGCCGCGCTGGGGCGGCCCGGTCACGCACGAGCACCACAGGGGAAGGGAGAAGGGCATGCGCAGCCAGTTGCGCCGACTCACGGCATTGGCGGTACCCGTCTACGCAGAGCTGCTGTCCGGGGTGATCGCCTCGGTGATCGGGGCCCTCTGGGTGGCCGGTCTCGGCGGGGCCGCGGTAGCCGCCGTCACCCTGGCCGGCACCGTCGAGAACCTGCTGCTCGGCCTGGTCCTGGTGGTCGCCTCCGGCACCAGCGTCCGGCTCTCCCACGCCCTCGGTGCGGGCGACCACGCCGAAGCCGCCAGGACCACCCGCGCGGCCTGGCGGCTCTGCGCCGCCGTCAGTGCGGCGCTCGCGGTCCCCGGCTTCCTGCTGCGCGACCGGCTGGCAGGCGCCTTCCTGGACGGCGAAGCCGCCGAACAGGCCGCCGGTTACCTCGCCGTCGCGTTCCCGGCGTTCGCGCTCTTCGTCGGCCAGCGCGTCGCCGACGAGCTGTTCAAGGGCGCGGGCGACACCCGCACCCCGATGCGGATCGCCCTGCTCTCCAACGCGCTGCTGCTCCTCCTCGACCCCCTGCTGATCCTCGGCCCGGGGCCGCTGCCCGCCCTCGGCGTGCCGGGCGCCGCCCTGGCCCTGGTCCTCTCCAGGGCGATCGCCCTCGCCGCCACCCTGCGCGTGCGGCGAGTGCGGCGACTGCGGCAGCCGGTGCGACGCACGGAACCGCAGCCGGTGCGGCACGCGGAACCGCAGCCGGTGCGACGCACAGAGCCGCGGCCGCAGGACCCCGGCGGCACCGGGGGAACGGGCGCGGCGGCGGTACGGATCCTGCGCGCGGGCGCACCGTTCGGTCTGGACTTCACCGCCCGGATGGCCGTCGGAACCGCCCAACTCGGCCTGGTCGCGGGCTTCGGCGTCGCGGCGGTGGCCGGCTACGGCCTCGGCTACCGCGTCCTGCTCGTCGTCACCATGGCCTTCTACGCGCTGCGCCAGGCCGCCGCGATCGAGGCGGCACGGCTGAGCGGCGCGGGAGAGGGCGCCGCGCTGCACACCCTGCGCCTCGCCACCGGACGCCTCGCCGCGCTGCTCGGTGGGGTGGCGGCGGTGCTTGCCGTCACGCTCGCCGTGCCGCTGACCGCGCTCTTCACCGAGGACCGGGCGGTGGCCGCGCAGTCCGTCGGCTTCCTGCGCTCGGCGGCCCTCTACCTGCTGCCGTACGCGCTGGTGGTGGCCGTCGGCGGAGTGCACCAGGCGGCGGGCGCCGGGCGCCCGCTGGTGGTCGCCGTCCTGCTCGGTCTCGGGGCCCAACTCGCCGCCTCGGCGGCCCTGTCCGGGCCGCTGGGGGTGTCGGGGGTGTGGCTCGGGCCGGCGGTGGGCGCGGCCGTGCAGCTCGCGCTGCTCGCCGCACTGACACGGTCGCGGAGTCCGCGCGGGGCCGCAGCGGGCGTGTGCCAGAGTGGGGGCCATGGCACTCACCCCGGACGGGCGGCCGATCCCGCCCCCGCACGCCGATGAACGCGCCACGCTGGAGAGCTGGTTGGACTTCCAGCGGGCCACGCTCGCCCGCAAGGTCGACGGGCTCGACGACCGGCAGGCGCGGCTGGCGTCCGTCCCGCCGTCCACGATGACCCTGCTGGGGCTGGTTCAGCATGTCGCCGAGGTCGAACGCAACTGGTACCAGCGGGTGTTCGCCGGGCAGGACGTCCCGCCGGTGTACGGCGCGGACAACGCCGACGGCTACGGGCTGGACCCGGTGCGCGGGATGGCCGAGGCGCTGGTGGACTGGAGGAGGGAGGTCGACCGGGGCCGGGAACTGACCGCGGACCAGCCGCTGGACGCGGCCGGCCCGCTCCCCCCGCAGGCCGCCGCGGTGATCGGCGCGGACAGCGTCTCGCTGCGCTGGATCCTCGTGCACCTGATCGAGGAGTACGCCCGCCACAACGGCCACGCCGACCTGCTCCGGGAGTGCGTCGACGGCGTCACCGGAGTCTGAACCGAACCGGAGTCGGAGCCGAACCCGGGTCGGAGCCGAACCCGGGTCGGAGCCGAACCTGGGTCTGAACCGGACCGCGGTGTGACGGCAAGGGCGTTGCTCACCGCCGGCCGGTGGGCTCCGGCCGCGCGCCCGACGCCGGACCGGCGGCCCGATCGGCGGCCCCACCGGCCGGCGGTCCGGAGGCCCGTCCGGGCAGCCGCGCGGCGAGCAGTGTTCCCGCGCCGGCCACCGCCGCCATGGTCAGCGCGGACGGAGCGAGCGCCGCGCCGGGGTCCGTGCGGCCGGCGGCGGTGGTGGCCAGGGCGATGCCCAGGGCCGGGCCGGTGTTCAGGACGGTCTGCTGCAGGCCGCCCGCGACCCCGGCCCGGGCGGCGGGCGCACCCCGGACCACCATCGTGGTGGCGGTGGCCATCACCGCACCGAAGCCGGTGCCGAGCAGCGCGAAGCAGTCGCCGATCGCGAGCGTCCCGGAACCGGTGCCGAGCCCAGCGGTGAGCAGCGCCCCCGCGGTGATCAGTGCCATCCCCGGCAGCACCACCGCCCGTTCGCCGTGACGCTTCGCCAGCCGGGCGGAACCGGGCGCCGCGAGGATCATCGCCACCGCGAGCGGTACCGCCCGCAGGGCGCTCTGCAGGGGGTCGAGCCCGAGCACGTCCTGGAGGTAGTAGGCGGCCGGGAAGAGTGCGCCCTGGAGGGCGGCGGAGGCGGTGAGCAGGACGACGAGCGGCGGCGCGACGGTCGTGGAGCGGAACAGCGCGGGCGGCAGCAGGGGATCGGCGGTCCGGCGTTCGTGCCGGACCAGGAGGAGAGCGAGGACTCCGGCCGCGGCGAGGCAGAGCAGTGGGACGGCCGGCCGGCCGGTGTCCGGCAGCGTCACCAGGCTCTCCACCAGGAGGGCCAGCGCGAGTGCGAGCAGGGCCGCGCCGGGCAGGTCGAGCCCGCTGCCGTGCCGGCCGTCGTGCTCGATGCCGTGCCTGCTGCCGCGTCCGGCGGCCGGGGACCGGGTGTCGGGCGATCCGGCCTCGGCCGGCACCGCGAGCGCCGCCAGGAGGGCGGCCGCGGCGGGCAGCAGGCCCAGCAGGAAGACCGACCGCCAGCCGAGGTGCGCGGTCAGCGCCCCGCCGACCAGCGGCCCCGCCGCCGCCGCGAGCCCGATGGCGGCGGTGCGGATGGCGATCGGACCGGCCAGGCGGTCGGCGGGCCAGGCGGTCCGGAGCATGCCCAGGGTGGCCGGTTGCAGCAGCGCGCCGGCCGCGCCCTGCAGGACGCGCAGGGCGACGACCCAGCCGATGCCGGGCGCCACGGCGATCCCGAGCGAGGCGGCGGCGAAGCCGGTCACGCCGAGCGCGAAGACCCGCCGGTGCCCGTACCGGTCGCCGAGGCGGCCGGCGAAGACCAGCAGGGCGGCGACGGTGACCAGGTAGCCGGTGCCGGCCCACTGGACGGCGGTGACGGAGGCGTGCAGGTCGTGCTGGAGGGCCGGCCGGGCGACGGTCAGCGCGGTGCCGTCGACGGCGACCAGGACGGCGCCGGTGATGCTCGCGGCCAGGACGAGCCCCCGGCGGTGCCGCGGGTTCACCGCGCGGCCGGGCCGAGGTGGGCGTCCAGCGTCGCGCGCAGCAGCGGCTCGATGGAATCGTCGCCGGTGATGAGCCGCAGGCTGCCCCAGGTGCGCAGCTGGGCGAGGCCGTGCAGGTTGGACCAGAGGGCGGCGGTGGCGGCGGCCGGATCGTCGGACCGCGGGTGCACCTCGGAGACCAGGCCGACGAAGGTCAGGAAGAGCGGCAGGGTGGTGCGGCGCAGTTCGGCGCCGCTGCCCTCCAGCAGGTCGTGACGGAACATCAGCTCGAACATGCCGGGGTTGGCGGCCGCGAAGCCGAGGTAGGCGCGGGCGAGCCCGTCGAGGCGGGCGCGGGCGTCGGCGCCGGTGGTGGCGGTGAGGGCGTCGGCTCCCGCGAGGGTGTCGGTGAGCCTGCCGAAGCCCTGCTGGGCGATGGCGGCGAGCAGCTCGCGATGGGTGGGGAAGTAGCGGCGGGGCGCGCCGTGCGAGACCCCGGCGCGGCGGGCGATCTCGCGCAGGCCGAGCGCCTGGACGCCGCCCTCGGCCACCAACTCGACGCCGGCGGCCACCAGTCGGGCCCGTAGGTCCTGTTCCTGTTCGGTCATGAAGACACTGTCTACCATGTGGTGGTAGACAGTGTCTACTCGCGTTCGCGGGAGCGTCCCGGGCAGAATCGACCCCATGGACGAAGGCGGCGAGCCGGCCTGCTGGCTGGACCGGGTGTGCCCGGAGTGCGGACGGCTGCGCGAGCGGCCCGGACCGGGACCCTGCGAGAACTGCGGCGCCGACGGTGAAGCCGACGGCGAGAGCGGAGGCGGCCCGCCGGACGCGGCTGAGCCCCCGAAGGCCTGACCCGGGCGCCGCATGGGCCCCGGGTCGGACGGCCCGCGGGAGGCAGGAGCTGCTACTGCTGCGGCGGCTGGTCGCGGAACTGGTTCTTGAGCTGCTCCTGGGTGGCGTCCACCTGACCGCTGTACTTGCCCTGGGTGTGCTGGTCGACGGTGTCGCCCGCCTTGTCGACGGCTTTGTCGGCCTGCTCCTCGTGGCCCTTCAGCAGGTTCTTGAGCTTATCCATCATGGACATCTGGTCACACTCCTGGATGAGACGCCCCCACCCCTCCAATATCACCGCGCGCGCCACGACCCGCATCTCGCAAGGTCTGCGTAAAGGCTTGGCAACGGGATTCCGGTCATGTCAAATCATGACCCTCATGACCTTCACGGCCCGTCGGATGGAGCTCCCTTGATGCTGCGCACCCGTCGCCCCACCTTCCCGCTCGACCGCTCCGTCCCGGAGGACCCCGCCACCTCCACAGGGCGCCCGCGAACCGCCGTCACCCGGCGTGGCGCGGGCGCCGCCCTGACCGTCGCCGCGCTGGTCGCCCCGCTGCTGCTGGCCGGTGCCGGCAGTGCCTCGGCCGACCCGGACCCGGCGCGCAAGGGCGCCAAGCTGGCCTCCCGACTGGTCGAGGCGAGCAGCGCCCGGGACGCGCGGGCCACGCTGGCCGCGCTCCAGTTGATCGCGGACCGCAACGGCGGTACCCGGGTGGCCGGTTCGAAGGGGCACGACCAGTCCGCGCAGTACGTCTACGAGCAGGCGCGCCGGGCCGGGCTCAAGGTGTCCAAGCAGGAGTTCGTCTACACCTTCTTCGAGGCCCGCTCCGAGCGCCTCGACGTGCTCTCCCCGAAGGCCGAATCGGTGCCGGTGATCGCCATGACGTACTCGGTGGGCGGCCCGGAGGCGGGCCTGACCGCGGACCTGGCGGTTGCTCCGGTCGGCGCCACCACCGGCTGCACGCCCGCCGACTACCCGTCGGGCGCCTTCACCGGCAAGATCGCCCTGATCCGGCGCGGCGGATGCTCCTTCGCCGAGAAGCAGGCCGCCGCGGCCGCCGTCGGCGCGACCGGGGCGATCATCTACAACAACACCGAGGGCACCCTGAACGGGACGCTCAGCGAGCCGACGGCGGGGCGGATCCCGACCGGCGGGATCACCCAGGCCGCGGGCCAGGCCCTGGCCGCCCAGGCCGCCGCCGGGCCCGTCCGGGTGACCCTGGACATCCGGACCTTCATGGAGCAGCGCAAGACCTGGAACGTCATCGCCGAGACCCGCGGCGGCGACCCGGACCACACCGTGATGGTCGGCGCGCACCTCGACTCCGTCCCCGAGGGGCCGGGCATCAACGACAACGGCTCCGGCACGGCCGGCGTCCTGGAGGTCGCGAAGAACCTCAGCGTCCACCCGGTGAAGAACAAGGTCAGGTTCGCCTGGTGGTCGGCCGAGGAGTTCGGCCTCAAGGGCGCCGAGGCGTACGTGAACTCCCTCTCCGACGCGGAGAAGAAGAAGATCGGCCTCTACCTCAACTTCGACATGATCGCGTCCCCCAACTACGCGCAGTTCGTCTACAACGGCTCGGGCAGCGCCGGCGGCGACGCGGGCCCCGAGGGCTCGGCGCAGCTGGAACGGGACATCAACGGCTACCTGGACGGCCGGGGCCTGCCGCACGACCCGACCCTCTTCGACGGCCGCTCCGACTACGGTCCGTTCATCGACGCGGGCATCCCGGCCGGCGGCACCGACACCGGCGCCGAGAAGGTCAAGTCCCCGGAGCAGGCGGCCCGTTACGGCGGCACCGCCGGCGCCGCGTACGACGGGTGCTACCACAAGGCCTGCGACAACCTGGGCAACATCGACATGGGCGTCTTCGACGTCAACATCGACGTGATCGCGAACGCCGTCGGCACCTACGCCTGGGACCTCTCCTCGCTCCACCGGCCCGTCCCGGCCCAGCGCCCGGCCGCCAAGGCGGCGCCCGGCGCCGCGGCGACCGGTATCAGCGGCACGAGCGACACCCACTCCGGCGGCGTGGCGGTCTGACGCCCGGGTGGGCCCGCCGCCGCTCCCGGCCGGCGGGCCCACCCGACCGCCGTACCCGACCGCTCCGTCCGGGACTGCTCCATCCGGGACCTCCCCGCCTCATCGCCCCTGGTGGCCCTGGGTGCGGTCACCGTAGCGCAGGACACTGACAATCCGGCCACGGACCGGTACGGTGCCGCGCGGAGCGCATCCGCCGAGACCCGGTGGGTGCGCCGGGTCCGGTCCTGACACCATGGGACCGAGATCACGACACGGTGACATCCTCGGAGGAGTCAGCAACATGAGCACGCACTACGACGTCGTCGTCCTCGGCGCGGGCCCCGGCGGCTACACCGCCGCCGTCCGCTCGGCCCAGCTGGGCCTGAAGGTCGCGGTCATCGAGGCCAAGTACTGGGGCGGCGTCTGCCTCAACGTCGGCTGCATCCCCTCCAAGGCCCTGCTGCGCAACGCCGAGCTCGCCCACATCTTCACCAAGGAGGCCAAGACCTTCGGCATCAAGGTCGAGGGCCAGGTGACCTTCGACTTCGGCGAGGCCTTCCGGCGCAGCCGCTCGGTGGCCGACGGCCGGGTCAAGGGCGTCCACTACCTGATGAAGAAGAACGGCATCACCGAGTACGACGGCTGGGGCACCTTCGTCGACGAGCACACCCTCCAGGTCGCGCTGAGCGGCGGCGGCTTCGAGGTCGTCACCTTCGACCACTGCGTCATCGCCGCCGGTGCCACCACCCGTCTGCTGCCCGGCACCAGCCTGAGCGACCGCGTGGTCACCTACGAGGAGCAGATCCTCACCGAGCAGCTGCCGGAGAGCATCATCATCGCGGGCGCCGGCGCGATCGGCGTCGAGTTCGCCTACGTGCTCCACAACTACGGCGTGAAGGTCACCATCGTCGAGTTCCTGGACCGCGTGGTGCCGCTGGAGGACGTCGAGGTCTCCACCGAACTCGCCAAGCAGTACCGCAAGCTGGGCATCGAGGTGCTGACCTCCACCCGGGTCGAGTCGATCGACGACAGCGACCCGAACGCCAAGGTCCGGGTCACCGTCACCAAGGACGGGCAGCAGCAGGTGCTGGAGGCCGACAAGGTGCTCCAGGCGATCGGCTTCGCGCCGCGGGTCAACGGCTACGGCCTGGAGAACACCGGGGTCAAGCTCACCGACCGCAACGCCATCGCGGTGGACGGCCGCGGCCGCACCAGCGTCGAGCACATCTTCGCGATCGGCGACGTGACCGCCAAGCTGATGCTCGCGCACGCCGCCGAGACGATGGCCGTGATCGCCGCCGAGACCATCGGCGGGGCGGAGACCATGGAGGTCGACTTCGTCATGATCCCGCGCGCCACCTACTGCCAGCCGCAGATCGCCTCCTTCGGGTACACCGAGGCCCAGGCGCGCGAGCTGGGCCACGACGTCAAGGTCGCCAAGTTCCCGTTCACCGCCAACGGCAAGGCGCACGGCCTCGGCCACCCGATCGGCTTCGTCAAGGTCATCAGCGACAACACGCACGGCGAGCTGCTCGGTGCCCACCTGATCGGCCCCGAGGTCACCGAGCTGCTGCCGGAGCTGACGCTGGCCCAGCAGTGGGACCTGACCGTCCACGAGGTCGCCCGCAACGTGCACGCCCACCCGACCCTGGGCGAGGCCGTCAAGGAGGCCATCCACGGCCTGGCCGGCCACATGATCAACATGTGACGACCGGCCCTCGGTGCGCGCCGCGCCCCCGTCGAGCGACTGCCCGGCGGGGGCGCGGCGCGGTTCCGGGCCGATCGGCAGGAGCGGCGCCCGGGCTCCGGCCAGGGCCCGTCAGACGTGCCCGGCGATCAGGCCGAGCCGACCGTCGAAGCGGCGGTAGAGCACCCGGCCCCGGCCGGTGACCGGGTGCGCGAAGAACAGGAACGGCAGCTCCGCGCCCGCCAGCCGGTCGACGGCCTGCGCCTGCGTCAGCCGGGGCGCGCCGTACGGGCTGAGGGTGATCGGCGAGGTCCGCCGGCCCGCCGGTCCGGCCGGGACGGTACGGGCGAGGCGGTAGCCGGTCGGCCCGACCCGGTAGACCACGGCGTCCGTCTCGGTCGCCGGATCGGTGAACAGGTGGATGTCGTAGTCCATCGCGTCCATGGTCCGGGCAGCGGCCTCCGGCGAGCACCAGACCAGCGAGGGCTCCTTGTGCCGGACCACCCGGAGCTCGCGGAGTTCGCCGCCGTCCGGCCCGGTGGGGGCCGCGGCGCGGTGGCCCGGCCACGGGCGTGGCGCCCAGGCCCCGGTGACGGCCCTGATCCTGCCGCGCAGCGCGTCGCTCACCCGGTCGAGCGAGTCGCCGAGCCCGGCCGCGGCCTCCTGGACGCGGATCCGCCGGCCGTCCACCTCGGCGTTCACCTGCGCCAGCACGCCCCCGGCCACGGCCGCGAGCCGGACCCGCAGGGCCTCCACCAGCGTTCCCACTCCCGGAGCCGCCGCCGCGGCGCCCACCCGGGCCCGCGCCTCGGCCAGGACCTCGCAGGTCAGCCCCTCGAACGCCCTCACCGTGACCAACTCGCCCATCCCAGGCCCTTCCACTCCCAGCCGGCGCCATACCGGCGACCAGGATTCCCGCCCCCGCTCCGCGCGGCCAGGGCCCAACGGCCCCACCGGGAGGGCCGGGCGGACCAGCCGCGGTCCGGGGACGGGCCCGTCGGGGGCGGGGCCCGGAGAGGGGGCGGGGGAGCACCGGGCACTCACCCGCCGTGCCGGCCGCCCTCGCCCCGGTCCGAGCGCCGGCCCCGGTCCGGTCGGCGCCCGGACCGATCGCCCGCCGCAAGGGGCCGCGTCCCCGAGCCGCCG
This sequence comes from Kitasatospora sp. NPDC054795, assembly GCF_053611565.1. Lineage (NCBI taxonomy): Bacteria > Bacillati > Actinomycetota > Actinomycetes > Kitasatosporales > Streptomycetaceae > Kitasatospora > Kitasatospora sp. NPDC054795. Next base: position 27,734 of record NZ_JBSHAP010000067.1, on the reverse strand, counting down.
GGTGCGCCATGGGAGCGCAGCTCGCCGAGCACCGCCCAGGCGACCGACACCACCGGCACGGCCACCACCGCGCCCAGGATTCCCGCGAGCACGGTGCCGCCGGCCACCGACACGGCGATGGCCACCGGGTGGATGCGGACGGACCAGCCGAGCACCAGCGGATGCAGCAGGTGGCCCTCGATCTGGCCGATGACCACGATCAGGGCGAGCACCAGCAGGGCGATCACCGGCCCGCGGGCGGCGAGCGCGACCACGGAGGCGATCGCCAGGGCGATCGGGGAGCCGATCAGCGGGATGAGCGTCGCCACGAACTCCAGCAGCATCAGCGGCATGACCAGCGGCACCCGGAGGATCGCCAGCGCGATGCCCACCAGCACGGCGTTGGAGGCCGCCACGATCAGCACGCCCCGGGTGTAGCCCGCGAAGGTGCGCCAGGCGGTACGACCGGCACGGTCCCAGGCCGACCGGCTCCGGGCCGGCAGCTGCCGCTGGGCCCAGGACCACATCCGGTCGCCGGAGTGCAGGAAGAACACCGAGCAGAAGACCGCGAGCGCCAGCCCCGTGACCAGCTCGACGATCCGGCCGGCGCCGCTGAGCGCGGTGCTGACCAGGGCGGAGCGGTGGGCCGAGACGAACGCGCCGATCTTGGCCCGCAGGTCGGTGACGGTGCCGGGGCGCAGGTGGAAGGGGACGCCGGTGAGCCAGCGGTCGATCCGGGAGAGCCCGCCGCGCAGCTCGTTCCCCAGCCGGGTCCACTCGTCGGCGACGGTCGTGCCGACCAGCGCCAGCACCCCGCCGACGAGCACGAGGGTGCAGAGGAAGGCGATCACGACGGCGAGCGCGCGCGGCGTGCCCCGGGCCAGCAGGTCGACCAACGGACGCAACACGGAGGTGATGACCAGGGCCACGAACAGTGCGACGACCACCAGCTGGAGCCGGGCGAGGACGTCGACGACCAGGTAGGCGAAGAGTCCGAGCAGCGCCAGCCGCCAGGTGTACCCGGCCGCCGTCCGCAGGCCGGAGGGGACGTGCTCACCGGACGGGGACGGGCCCCGGGCCGGCGCCCCCGCCCGGGTCCGGCGGGCCGGCACCCGGGGACGGCGGCTGCCCAGCGGCCCGGGCCGCCGGTCCGGATCGGCGCCGTTCACTCCCACGGGCGGTCTGCCGGGTGTAAACGCGCGGGCCCGGGGCAGGCGCGAAGCGGCACCGGTCTCCCTCGGGAGGACAGCGGTCCTCCGTGTACAAGCGGTCGGATGCGGGGAGAATCGATGACGCAGGGTGGGGGGAGAAGGAGGCAGACATGAGAAGCCTCACGCGCCGTTACGCGGTGACGCTCCCCGGCCCGATCGGCGGGCACGCCCCGCTGTGCTCGGTCGTCGTGCACGAGACGCAGATCGTGGGGCCCGACGGGGGCTTGGTCTGGGAGAGTGCGGACGGCGACCTGCGGGTGGAGATCGCCGGCGGGGTGGCCACCGTCCTGGAGTCTCCCGGAACCGGCAGCCGGCACCCGTGCCTGATGGCGGTGCCGCTGCCCTGAGCACGCGGCCGGGACGCGTGCCGCAACGAAGGCGATGGGGGAGCGGGGGCGACGCCGGCGGACGTCGCGACGGACGGTCACCGCGTGGTGGCGGCCAAGGCCTCGCGCACGGTGACCAGGCACGGGTCGCAGTACCGGTCCGGCCCGGCCGCACCGGCACCGTCCGCTGCCGGGACGACGCGTTGGGAGGGCTCCAGGAACCGCCCGCAGAGCGAGGACGACGCGTCGTCCTTCGCCACCACGTGCCACACCACGGCGGGCGGGGAGACCGCCGGGTCGTGCTCGGCCCACATCTCGTACACGGCGCTACCTCCGGATCGCTGGGGGCTCGGTGAGTCCATGCAAACCCGGGCTCTGCCGAACGGCCACCGGGCCAGACCCGGTGGGATGGTTGTGGGCCGGTCGTGTCACGCCCGGCGCGGGCACCGGCTCACTCCTGGCGGTCGGGGCCCCTCACTCCCGGCGGTCGGAGCCCCGCCGGTCGGCGCCCGGGCGCCCCGGGGCACCGGTCCGGTCGCGGCCCTGGCCGGCGGCCAGCCGGCGCCGGATCACCAGCAGGTCGAGTCCGGCGAGGGCGGCGAACCCGGCGCACAGGGCGGCGAAGAAGGCGTAGGTCCCCCGGTTGGGCGCGGGGCCCGGGCCGGCCATCGCGGCCAGCACGGCGAAGGCCACCGTCCCGCCGACGAACAGGACCAGGAAGACCCGGGACAGCAGCCGCCGCAGCTCCAGGTCCGAACGGGCGGTCACCGGCTCGGTGCCCCGGCGCACCGATTCCTCCGGCCGCAGCTGCGGCGTGGTCCGGCCGGGGCCCTGCGAGGAGTGCGGGAAGTCGTGGCGCTCGCCGCTCCGGCGACGGGCCCCGCCGCCGTGCTGCACGCTCGGTCTGCGTTGTACGGACATGACGACCCCCGAACGGAGTCGATCGGTGGTGTTCCGTCGACGCGCCTACCCGCGCCCGGCGCCGGTACACGTCGGCGGGTGCGGGTAGGCGCTGGTCGAGCCGCAGCCGGACCGCCGGCCGTCGGCCCGGCCGCGGTCCGGAGTTTCGCCGGGACACGCTGCTGGGCGGAAGCAGGCGTGAGGGACGAGTCCTTCCGGTCCGCTCTTTCAGGTCCGCGTCCCTGGCGTGCGTGGGCGGGAAGGCCCTCCTGGGTCCGTGGACGGCGCGATTCCCGCGAGGCCGGGTGGGTGCTGTCCGCTGTCCCCTGCCCGGCCGGAGGTCTCAGGGGGTGACTGCGTACTCGGTGAACCGGCCGCAGGCCTGGAATCCGAGACGGCGGTAGACCGGTTCCCCGCCCGAGGAGGCCTGCAGGACCGCGGTGCGGTAGCCCGCGTCGAGCGCCGGGCTGCGGTGGCGCAGCTGCCCGAGCGGGATCGTCGCGGCGCCGGCGCCCGGTGGATTCGGCCGCTGTTCAACGGGGCGTGGCCCGGCCGATGATCCACGACTGCTCCCGGTGCCTACCGTCGGGGCCCACACCACTTCCGGGAGCGAACATGCACGACATCCAGGCGACCGAGCACGAGTGCGGCTGCCCGCGGACCGCCGACCTCGACGGAGAGGGGGCGGCCGCGGCCAGTCGGCGCCGGTTCCTGCGCGGGGCCGGTCTGGTGGGCGCCGGGGTCGGTACCGCCGGTCTCGGCCTGCTCGGTGCGGTGCCCGCGCAGGCGGCCGGGCCCGAGCAGAGCGGTGGGGCCGAGCAGGCCGGCGGGGCCGGGAAGAAGCCGAAGAAAGCCGGCGGGAAGGGGCGTTGGCAGCCGGACCCGGACGCCCGGCAGTTCACCGTCGTGGTCCTGCCGGACACCCAGTACCTGTTCGACCAGGACCGGATCCACCCGGCGCCGCTGGAGGCCTCGGTCCGCTACGTGCTGGACGGCGGGGTCAACCGGGAGGACGGGACGGACGACAACATCGTCTTCCTGTCCCATCTCGGGGACGTCACCGAGAACGGCCTGGCCGTCGAGTTCGCCGCCGTCACCAAGGTGTTCGGTCTGCTGGACGACGCGGGCGCGGCCTACGGGGTGCTCGCCGGCAACCACGACGTCCGTTCCTCGACCGACGACCAGCGCGGCAGCACCCCGTACCTGGAGACCTTCAGCAAGGCCAGGGCCGCCCGCACCGCAGGCTACCGCGGCTCCAGCCCGGACGGCTACAACACCTGCCACGTGTTCCGGGCGGCCGGCCGCGACTGGATGGTGCTCTCGCTGGACTGGCGGCTCTCCGACGCGGGCTTCGCCTGGGCGAACGGGGTGATCGCGGCCAACCCGAAGGTCCCGGTGATCCTGACCACCCACGACCTGGCGTACGCCGACGACAGTGGCCGCGCCGAGCTGTCCGACAACGGGAAGCGGCTCTGGGAGCGGCTGGTCGACGGCAACGACCAGATCTTCCTGACCGTCAACGGGCACTACTGGCCGCCCGGCCGCACGGTGCTGAAGAACCGGGCCGGCCACGACGTGCACGTCCACATCACCAACTACCAGGACCGCTACTACGGCGGTGCGGCGATGATCCGGGCGTACCGCTTCGATCTCGACCGCAACACCGTCGACGTCTCGACCTTCTCGCCGTGGATCCAGCAGATCGCGGCCGAGGAGCGCAACGCGCTGGCGGCCCAGCAGGTCGAGCTGACCTCGGACGTGGACCGCTTCTCGCTCGCGATCGACTTCGACCGCCGGTTCGCCGGCTTCGCGCCCGTTCCGCAGCGCCCGGCGCGCCGGGCGGGCGAGCTGCTGGTGCGCGACACGGTGGCCTACTGGCGGTTCGACGGCGGTGGCGGGGACGGCACGGCCGTCTCCCCGCAGCAGGTCGTCAAGGACCTGAGCGGGCAGGGCAACGACCTGCTCTGGCAGGGCGCCCCCGGCACGCCCGAGGGCGCGCTCAGCTGGTCCGCCGAGCACCACCCGGACCAGCCCGGCCACGGCAGTCTGCTGTTCAAGGGCACCCGCTCGCCGGTGCGCGGCGGCTACCTGCAGACCGTGCCCACCGCGCCGCTGAACCGGGAGGCCTTCGAGCGCGGGTTCACCGTCGAGGCCTTCTTCAAGCTGCCCGCCGACTGGGACTCCGCGCAGAGCCGCTGGTCCGCCCTGCTCAGCCGATGGGGGACGGCCGGCGAGGCGGGCAGGAGCGGGCCGGGGGCGGACGCCGACGAGCCGGTCGCCACGCTCAGCGTCTCCGAGGCGCCGGCCCTCCAGTGGTGCGTCTACCCGCTCAACCAGACCGGGGCGTCGACCTGTTGGGGCCACCAGCTGCCGCTGGACCGGTGGTGGCACGTCGCGGTGGTCAACGACGGGAAGCTCAGCCGGATGTACGTCGACGGCTGCGAGGTGGCGCGCAATCCGGCGACGCCCGCGGTCGGGCTGACCACCCTGGGGCGGCCGTGGATGCTGGGCGGGTACGCGTACGCGGGGGTGCTGGACAAGGTCTTCCACGGGTACGTCGGGGACGTGCGGATCGTGCGGAGGGCGCTGCGGGCGGGTGAGTTCATGACCGCCTGACCGCGCTCCACGGCGCTCGACCGCGCTTCACCGCACTCGATCGCGCTCGACCGCACCACGTCGAAACTCCTCCGAAGCACGGACACCGCCGGGCCCTGGTACGGGCCCGGCGGTGCCGTCTCCCGGTACGGCGCGGCGGGCGCCGGTGCGCGACGGCGGGGCCGGAACCGTCAGCGGAGCAGGGTGGCCTCGACCCCGGCGAGGATCGCCGCCAGGCCCTGTTCGAAGCCCTCGTCGAAGTCCTGGAACATCACCCGGCCCGACTCGGCGGCCAGGGGGTGGGCGGCCAGGCGCTCGGCGCGGGCGTCCACGTCGTAGCCCTCCTCGCCGTCGAAGGGGTTGGGGCCCATCGCCTGCTCCTCGATGACGTAGCCGAGGGTGAAGCTGTAGGCGGTCTGCCAGGCCCGGGTGGCGGCCGTCGGGGTGAAGCCGGCCTCGACCAGCACGCGCAGCGAGGCGTCCAGGCCGGCCGCGTAGCTGGTGTCGGTGAACCGGGCGCCGCTGTAGACCTTCGCGCCGTCGCGGTAGCGCAGCAGTTCGGCGCGCAGGGTGCGCATCGTCCTCAGGTAGGTCTCCCGCCAGTCGCCCGCAGGCGGGCCTTCCTCCGCCCGGCCGGTCATGCGGCGCATCATCTCGGTCGCCATCTCGTCGAGCAGCGCCTGCTTGTCCTTGAAGTGCCAGTACAGCGCGGGTGCCTTGACGTCGAGCCGGGTGGCGATGGCGCGCAGCGTCAGGCCGTCCAGGCCGGCCTCGTTCAGCAGGTTCAGCGCGGTGTCGACGACCTGGGCGCGGTCGAGCTTGGGGGTTCTCTGCGGGGTCACGGTTGACAGTTTAACGCCGTTAAGTGCAGGCTTTCGGCAACGGCTACTTAACAACGTTAAGGAGGTTGTCGTGACTTCTCGCGGCATGCACACGGACGTCCTGGTCGTCGGTGCCGGGCCCACCGGACTCGCCCTGGCGCTGGACCTCGCCCGGCACGGCGTCGCCGCGCTGGTGGTCGAGCGCGGCGCGGAACTCTTCCCCGGCTCGCGCGGCAAGGGTCTCCAGCCGCGCACCCTGGAGGTGTTCGACGACTTCGGCGTGCTCGACCGGGTCCGCGCGGTGGCGGGGCACTACCCGCCCAACCTGATCTGGCAGGACGGCGAACCCCAGGGCGAGCACCGGATGTACGACCCGACCGAGCCCTCCGAGGCCGAGCCGTACACCGAGACGCTGATGCTGCCCCAGTGGCGCACCCAGCAGGTGCTGTACGGGCGGCTGCGCGAGCTGGGCGGCGAGGTCGCGTTCGGCCGGGAGCTGGTCGGCCTGGCGCAGGACGAGGAGGGCGTGACCGCCGAGTTCGCCGCCGGCGGCCCGGTCCGGGCTCGGTACGTCGTCGCGGCGGACGGCGGGCGCTCGACGGTGCGGCGACTGCTCGGCATCGGGATGGCCGGCGAGACCGTCGACCCGGACCAGATGCTGGTCGCGGACGTCCGGATCGACGGCCTGGGCCGCGAGCACTGGCACGTGTTCCGGTCCGCCGAGGGGCTGCTGGCGATCTGCCCGCTCGGCGGCACCGAGGACTTCCAGCTGGTCGCCCAGTTCCCGGAGGGCGCGGCCGTCGACCTCACCCTCGACGGACTGCGCGAGGTGGTCGCGGCCCGCTCCCACCTGACCGCCGAGCAGGTCACCGAACTGCGCTGGATCTCCGAGTTCCGCCCGCGCGCCGCACTCGCGGACCGCTTCCGCGCGGGCCGGGTCTTCCTCGCGGGCGACGCCGGGCACGTCCACTCGCCGGCCGGCGGGCAGGGCCTGAACACCAGCGTCCAGGACGCCTACAACCTGGGGTGGAAGCTGGCCGCGGTGCTGGCCGGACGAGCGGGGGAGGAACTGCTCGACAGCTACGAGGAGGAGCGCCGCAGCAACGCGGCGGCGATGCTGGAGCTGTCCACCCGGGTCCACCGCGGCGAGCAGCGCCGCGGCCGGGCGACCCAGCAACTCGGCCTCGGCTACCGGGAGTCCACGCTCTCGGTGGAGACCCGCCGGAACCTCCCGGCGGACGCGCTGCGGGCCGGCGACCGCGCCCCGGACGGCCGGCGGGGCGGCGTCCGGCTGTTCGACGCCTTCCGCGGGCCGCACTGGACGCTGCTCACCGTCGGCACGGACGCGCCGCTGCCCGCCGTCACCGCCCCGGTGGTCCGCATCCCGGCCTACGAGGCGTACGGCACCGGCGTCTTCCTGGTCCGGCCCGACGGCTTCGTCGGCTGGGCCGGTGCGACGGCCGACGGCCTCGGGGAGTACGCGGGCCAGCAGGGGCTGCTCGCCCCCTGAGCGGGCGTCCGGAGCCGTTGGCCGGGCGTCCCGGTCCACCGGAGGGCGACCGCCGGGTGCCGGGTCAATGCCCGCCCGCGTCCTTGACCTTCTCCGCGGCCTGCTTCAGGTCGCTCTTCACCTGCTCGGCCTTGCCCTTGAGCTCGGTCGAGCGGTCGCCGGTGGCCCGACCGGCGGTTTCCTTGGCCTTGCCGCTCGCCTTCTCCGCCATGTTGTGCAGCTTCTTCTCGGTACCCACGGCGGGTGCCTCCTCTCGTCGACGGGGGCGAAGTCCGCCCCGGGCGGCGTCTGCCCCGGTCGGGGGCTTCCATGCGCGGCCCGGGGACTTCCGTGCGTGGCCGGGGTCTTCCGGGTCCCGATCCCGCGCGGGGAAGCCCGGCGGATCGCCGGTGCCGCGGTGCTACCGGGCGGAGCCGGCCTCGGCGGCGGTCTTCAGGTCGTGCAGCCAGCCTTCGAGGCCCTGGCGGAGGATGTCGGTGGCGGCAGGGACGTTGGCGTCGACCTGGGGGCCGGTGTGGGTCTCCTCGGTGCGCACCAGGACGCCGCCGGGCACCTCGGTGAAGTTCCACACGTGCACGCCGTCGATCCGCAGGCCGGTCGCGACCGCCGGGCCGGTCCAGCGGATGCAGGAGCCGGGCCGCAGCTGCCGGACGGTGGAGGTGATCTCCAGGACGGGGTCGGTCGAGGCGGGGTTCGGGGGCAGCGGGGTGGTCCAGTGGAACACCGAACCCGGGCGCAGCGGGCCGCCGTCGAGGCGCTCGGCGCTCTGCAATGGAGCCTGCCAGTCGGGCCAGCGGTCCACGTCGGTCTGGAGCCGCCAGACGGTCCGCAGCGGCGCGTGGATCACGGTCCCGGTCCGGTAGCGGACCCGGGCTTCGGGGTCGACGCCCGCCCCGCGGCAGGTGAGCGAGGAGCCGGGGCGGTGGGCGGTGGCGGCCCCGGCCGGCGCGGCGACGGCGCCGAGCAGGCCGAGGGCGAGCGGGACGGTCAGGAGGGCGCCGCGGATGCCGGTGCCGCGGATGCCGGTGCCGCGGGTGCCGGTGCTGCGGGTGGCGGACATGGAACTCCCCATTCACTGGTCGGCCGTCGGGAACGGCACGGTCGCCGCGAGCTAGATGCTCACGCCTTCGTTAGAAGTTGTAACTCCCCGAGTCCTGCGGGGTCAACAGGTTTCGTGATACCTTCTAACGGAAGCGTGAACATGTAGTCGGGCGACTCGGGGAGCGGGGCGAAGCATGGCCGGGACGGGCACGGACACCCCGCGCGAGCGCTACCGGGCCCAGGTGCGCGAGGAGATCAAGGCGCACGCCTGGGATCAGATCGCCACGGCCGGCGCCTCGGCGCTCTCCGTCAACGCGATCGCCAAGCGGATGGGCCTGAGCGGTCCGGCGCTCTACCGCTACTTCGCCGGCCGCGACGAGCTGATCACCGAACTCGTCCGGGACGCGTACCGCAGCCTCGCCGACACCCTCGGCGCGGCCGCCGCCGAGGGCGCCGACCTGGCCGGGCTCGCCCACGTCCTGCGCGAGTGGGCGCTGGCCGACCCCCAGCGGTACTTCCTGATCTACGGCACCCCGGTGCCCGGCTACCGCGCACCGGAGGACACCACCGCCATCGCCGACGAGGTGATGCGGACGCTGGTCGACGCCTGCGCGGCGCTCGCCCCGGCCGGGCCGGAGACCCCGCAGGCGCCGTTCGCCACCCACCTGCTGGGCCACCGGGGCTGGGCGGGCGATCAGCCGGCCCCGCCCGAGGTGCTGCACCGCTTCCTGGCCTTCTGGACCCGCCTGCACGGTGTGCTGTCACTGGAGCTCGCCGGGCACTTCACCGGCATGGGCTTCCGGCCCGCACTGCTCTTCGAGGCCGAGTTGGACGGCCTGCTGGCACCGCGCTTCTGACCGTCCGCGCTGTTCCGCTGTTCCGCTGTCGCGCTGCCGCCCCGACCGGCATCGGCGGTACCGCGCCGCGGCCTCAATCCTGCCCAGGGTTCGGCTGGGGAAGCGGCGGCGGGTCGGGGTCCGGGAGCGGCTCCGGCGGCGGGATCGGCGGGATCGGCGGGAACGGCGGCGGCGCGGGATCGGGCCCGGGGCCGGGGGTCGGCCGGGTGTCCGGATCCGGGGGCATCGGGACGGTCATCGGGGCACCTCCTGGGGTGGAGCGCGCCGCTCAGCGGCCGAGTGCGTGCGCCAGCCGGCTCTTGTTCATCGTGGAGCGGCCCTTGATGCCGCGCTGCCTGGCCTCGTTGTACAGCTGGTCGTAGGTCGGGCCCCGGGCGCCCCGGTGCGAGCGCTGTCCGCCGCGCCGGCCGGAGGACATGTCGTGGGTCGAACTCCGGCTGGCGGTCCTCGATTCGCCGTGCCTGGCGCGCTCCTTGTTCACCGTCCGGGCGGCGATCTCCTCGGCCCGCTTCTCGCTCTCGCCCCGGTCGAGCGCGCTGTCCTTGATGTGCTCGTACTGGCGCTCCCGCTCGGGGCTGGATCCTCGGGGCATGGCCGGAGCCTCCGTTCCTTGCTCGGGGTCGTCGTGCCGCGGCGTGTACCCGCGTGCGCCGCCGCGAATCCGCCGGTCGGGGGTGGTGCGAGGGCCGTTCCGGAGCCCGGCGGCCGGTCGGCCCCGCCCCCGAGGTCGGCACGCGCGGGGCGACGGGGCGTGTGCGGCGGGTCGTGCTCCGGTCCGTACGGGTGTGCCGGGTGTGGCGCGTTCGCCGCAGCGTCACTCCGGGTAATTGAACGGCTGCACGTTGTTGGCGGAGGGGGTGGGGTCAGGGAGTCGCGATGACGGAACACGAGCAGCTCGGCGCGCCCGCCGGCCCGGAAGGGCGGCCCACCCGGCCCGAACGGGTGCCGCCGCAGGCCCCCGCGCCCGGACGGCGTGAGACGAGCGCCCGGTCCGGACCGGACGGCGACGGGACCGCGGCGCCCTGGCCCGACATGATGCTGCCGCTGCTGCGCACCCCGACGGCCGATCGGCAGCCCGGGCCGGAGGTGGCCGGCGCGGAGCCGCCGGCCGGTGTCGAACCGGCGCAGGTGCTGGACCTCGCGCTGCTGGTCGGCGAGCTGCTGCTGGCCAGCGGCGAGGCCGCGGAGGACGTCGAGGCGGCCATGCTCGCGGTCGCGCACGCCTACCGGCTCCACCCGTGCGACCCGCAGGTCACCTTCACCCGGGTGGCGATCTCGTACCAGCCCGGCCCGTCGGAGCCCTCGCTGACGGCCGAGTGCTCGGTCCGCCGTCCGGCGGTCGACTACGCGCGGCTGGCGGCCGTGTTCCGGCTGGTCATCGAGATCACGGTGGGCGGGATGGCCGTCCGGGAGGCGCACGGCCGGCTGGTGGCGGCTCGCCGGCACAGCCGCCGCTACTCGGGCCGGCTGTTCGTGCTCTGCTGCGGGGGGATGGCCGGGGCCGCCACCCTGCTGATCGGCGGCCGGGCCGACGCCCGGGCCTGGCTGGTGTTCGCCAGCGCCGTCGTCGCCGCGCTGACGGGCGAGCGGCTCTCGGCGCTGGTGGCGCGCCACGACCTCCCGGCCTTCTACCAGTTCGTGGTGGCGGCGGTGCCCGCCGCCGTGATCGGCATCCTGCTGTCGTTCAACGGGCTGCACCTGCGTGGATCGGTGGTGATCACCGGGGGGCTGTACGCGGTGCTGCCGGGGTGGCCCATGGTGGCGGCGGCCCAGGACGGCCTGGCAGGTTTCTACCTCACCGCCGCCGCCCGGCTGCTCGAAGCGCTGTACCTGATGGCCGGGGTGGTGATCGGGGTGATGACGGTGCTCTACGTCGGCGTCAACAACGGCGCCGACCTGGCCGCCCAGGACGCCCCGACCGGGGCGGTGAACCCGCCGCTGCAGCTGGCCGCCGCGGTGCTCCTGACGCTGGCGTTCGCGGTGCTGCTGAACACCGAGCCGGGCACCCTGCCGGCGGTGCTGCTGAACAGCGCGGCCGGCTGGACCACGTACGGGGTGCTGGTGAACGCGGGCGGCGAGCCGATCCTGGCCACCGGCCTGGCGGCGGGGCTGGTGGGACTGTCCGGCCAGCTCATGGCGCGCTGCCGGGGCAGTTCGGCGCTGCCGCACATCACGGCCGCGCTGGGGCCGCTGCTGCCCGGCTCGGTGCTGTACTTCGGGATGCTCGCCTTCGTGCGGGGCGAGCCCGAGGTCGGGCTGAGCGGCATCGGGCGGGCCGGCGCGATGGCGATGGCCCTCGCCATCGGCGTCAACCTGGGCCGCGAGCTCGCCCGGCTCTTCCTGCCCGCGCCCCGGGTGGCCGCGCCGCCCCGCCGCCGGCGCGGCCGCCACCGGCGCTGAGAGGGAATGACGGGCCGGTTGTTTGCCCGGGCGGCGGCGCGGTACACGCGTGGGGTGTGGAGCCGGGCCGGGCGGGACCGGCCCGCTCCCCGGGGAAGGCCCAGGCCGGTTCGAGCCGACGAGGCCGCCCCCGTCGCCAGCCACCCGTCAACCCAACCCTGGAGACCCTCGTGATAGTCCTCGGTGTCATCCTGCTCATCATCGGCTTCGTCACCGGCATCTCGATCCTGTGGACCATCGGCATCGTGCTGGTCGTGATCGGTCTGGTCCTGTGGGTCGCCGGGGCACTCGGGCACGCCGTCGGCGGCCGCCGGCACTACTACTGACCCGGGCTGACCCCTGTTCAGTGCCGTGCTCCGACCGTCCGACGCACCGGACCGCCCCGCTCAGGGGCGGTCCTCGTGCAGTCCGCAGAGCCACGCCAGGGCCCGGTGGACGCCGAGCACGTAGCTGTGGTCCGACCCCTGGGCGCGGACCCGGTGGAGGTGGACGGCGGCGGCCTGGCACTCGGCCATCAGCTGGGCGTGGCACGGACCGGTGGCGCCGGCCGTCGCGGCGGCCGTGGCCGCGGCGGTGACCGGGGCCGCGACCTGGGCGCCGGCGGCCCACCGGTAGGCGCCGAGCACGCCGTGCTCGAAGCCGGTCCAGGGCCGCGGGCGCCGATTGACCTTGTCGATCGCGGCGAACACCTCGTCCAGCGGGCGCACTCCCACGCCCGGGACGGTCTCGTCACTGGTCATGTCCGCAACCTACGTCCGCCCGCCACGGCCCGCCCCCGGGGACCGCGGCCCGGTACGGCGCCGCGGCCCCGCGCCACCCGAGCGGCGGAGGCGGTCGCGCCCGCCGGACCCGGGCCCGGCCGGGCGGCGGGGCCGGGACGGGTAGGCTGACCAGGACGTGTCCGGCCGGAGAGGTGGCCGGGCCGGAGGAACGGTGCGGGCCGGCGGCCCGCCGGTGGAGACCCCTGATGACTCGTCGTTTTGACTGCTCGAACCCGTCCGAGCGCGCGGCCGGGCTGCGCGAGGCCGTGGCCGCGGTGCGCCGCGGCGACCTGGTCGTGCTGCCCACGGACACCGTGTACGGCGTGGGCGCCGACGCCTTCGCGCCGGAGGCGGTGGACCGCCTGCTGCGGGCCAAGGGCCGGGGCCGGAACATGCCCTCGCCGGTGCTGGTCGGCTCCCCGGAGGCGCTGGACGGGCTGGTCGAGGTGACGGAGCGCGCCCGGCAGCTGGTCAAGGAGTTCTGGCCGGGCGGGCTGACCGTGGTCGCCCGCCACCTGGAGTCGGTCGAGCTGGACCTCGGCGAGACCAACGGGACGGTCGCGGTGCGGATGCCCGCGCACCCGGTCGCCATCGAACTGCTCAACGCCACCGGGCCGTTGGCCGTCTCCAGTGCGAACCTGACCGGGCACGACTCGCCGCAGGACTGCGACGCCGCCCAGGGCATGCTCGGCGACTCGGTGGCCGTCTACCTCGACGGGGGCCCGACCGCGGCCGCCGTGCCCTCCTCGATCGTGGACGTCACCGGCGAGGTGCCGGTCCTGCTGCGGGCGGGCGCGCTCGGCGCCGAGCGGCTGCGCGAGGTGGTCCCCGACCTGCGGGAGCGCTGAGCCCGAAGTCCTCGGACGGCGCCGCGCCCGGTCGAAGGGCCGTACCGCGTGGCGCCCCGGCGGCCGGGGCCGGCGCCGCTAGGGTCGGCGATGGCGTGCGAGGGCGGGCCCTCCGCCGGGCCGGGGAGGGGGTCGGCGCCGCGACCGGGGGCGTCACCGGCTCCGCTGCGGAGGTTCCATGAGCGCTTCGTCCACCGCGCCGCCCCGGGCGCAGGACCGCACCCGGGCGCGGGTCCGGCAGGGCAGCAGGCTGCTGCGCTGGCTGTTCACCACGGACCACAAGGTCATCGGGAACCTCTACCTGGCGACGGCCTTCGGCTTCTTCCTGGTCGGAGGCGTGCTCGCGCTGCTGATGCGGGCCCAGCTGATGGGGCCGGACACCGGGCTGCTGTCGAACGAGCGGTACAACCAGCTGTTCACCATGCACGGCACGATCATGCTGCTGCTGTTCGCCACCCCGACCTTCGCCGGGTTCGCCAACGCGATCATGCCGCTGCAGATCGGCTCGCCGGACGTCGCCTTCCCCCGGCTGAACGCCTTCACCTACTGGGCCTTCCTGCTGGGCGGGCTGATGGTGCTGAGCGGCTTCCTCACCACCGGGGGCGCGCCCTCGTTCGGCTGGTTCGCGTACGCGCCGCTGAACGGGCCGCTGTTCTCGCCCGGGGCGGGCGGGGACCTGTGGGCGCTCGGTCTGGTGGTGGCCGGCCTCGGCACCATCCTCGGGTCGGTCAACTTCATCACCACCATCACCTGCCTGCGGGCGCCGGGCATGACGCTGTTCCGGATGCCGATCTTCACCTGGAACGTGCTGTTCACCTCCGTCATGGTGCTGCTGGCCTTCCCGGTGCTGACCGCCGCACTGCTCTGCCTGGAGGCGGACCGCAAGTTCGGCGCGCACGCCTTCGACGCGGCGAACGGCGGGGCGCTGCTGTGGCAGCACCTGTTCTGGTTCTTCGGCCACCCGGAGGTGTACATCGTCGCGGTGCCGTTCTTCGGCATCATCAGCGAGATCGTCCCGGTGTTCAGCCGCAAGCCGCTGTTCGGCTACTACGGCATGATCGGCGCGACCATCGCCATCACCGCGCTGTCCATGTCGGTGTGGGCCCACCACATGTTCGCCACCGGCCAGGTGCTGCTGCCGTTCTTCTCGATGATGTCCTTCCTGATCGCGGTGCCCACCGGGGTGAAGTTCTTCAACTGGGTCGGGACGATGTGGAACGGCTCGCTGTCCTTCGAGACCCCGATGCTCTGGTCGATCGGCTTCCTGGTGACCTTCCTGTTCGGCGGGCTGAGCGGGGTGCTGCTGGCCGCGCCGCCGATCGACTTCCACGTCACCGACAGCTACTTCGTGGTGGCCCACCTGCACTACGTACTGTTCGGGACGGTCGTCTTCGCCACCTTCGGGGGCTTCTACTTCTGGTGGCCGAAGCTCACCGGGAAGATGCTCGACGAGCGGCTGGGCAAGGTCCACTTCTGGATCCTGTTCACGGGGTTCCAGACCACCTTCCTGGTGATGCACTGGCTCGGCGCCCAGGGGATGCCGCGCCGCTACGCGAGCTACCTGGCGGTGGACGACTTCACGGCCCTGAACGTCTGCGCCTCGATCGGCTCGTTCCTGCTCGGGATCTCCAACCTGCCGTTCTTCTACAACGTCTGGCGGACCACCAGGTACGGCGAGCAGGTCGCCGAGGACGATCCGTGGGGCTGGGGCCGGTCGCTGGAGTGGGCCACCTCCAGCCCGCCGCCGTCGCACAACTTCCACGCGCTGCCCCGGATCCGCTCCGAGTCGCCGGCCTTCGACCTGCACCATCCGGAGGTGCCGACGGAGGAGTCTTCGAGCGGCAACGCCGGTGTGCCGCACGGCCGTTCAGGCGGGCGGGGGAGCGGGCGGTGAAGGCGGAGGGATGGCTGTTCGCCGTCATGACGGCGTTCTTCGCGGTGACCGGACTGGTCTACGGCCTCTGGGCCCGGGAGCCGGCCGGCAAGGCGATCCTGGCGGTGGCGTTCCTGATGTCCGGCCTGGTCGCGCTGTTCTGGTTCGTCCAGCACCGGCGGCTGGGCGGCGGCCGGGCGCAGGACCGCAAGGAGGCCGAGATCGCCGAGGCCGCAGGGCCGGTGGGGTTCTTCCCGGCCCGCAGCGGCTGTCCGGTCCTCGCGGCGGTCGGTGTGACGGTCTTCGCCCTGGGACTGGTCTTCGCCCGGTGGCTGATCGTCGTCGGCTCCCTGGTGCTCGCGTTCGCCGTCGCCGGCTTCATCTTCCAGTACCGCGACGACGACGCGGGCTGAACCGGCGCAGCAGCCGCCGGAGCGGGCCGCCCGGGGTGGGTGCGGGCGCCCGGACGGCCGGGGGAGCGGGGTGGGCCGGGGCGGTGAGGGCGGCCGCCATCCGCTCCGACTCCCGCTCGGTGGAGGGGAGTTCGACCCGGTCGCGGTGGAACCAGGAGCTCGCCGCGGCCCGTACCCGCTCGTGCCGCGGCGCCCCCCGAGGGGCCGTGACCGGATCCGCCGCGGAGCGCGCCAGCAGCACGTACCGCTCGGCCTCGGGCACCGGGCGGTAGTGGCCGGAGAAGCCGCCGTCGTGCGACTGGTCGATCCGGCCGGTCTCGTCGCCGTCCAGCAGCCGGGAGCGGTCCCGGGCCTGCAGGGCCAGGCAGAGGCGCCGGGTGAGCACGAAGACCACCGGCGGCAGCACCACCAGGGCCGTCCGCAGCACCACGGTGAGCGCGTTCACGGAGAGCTCGAAGGCGTACGCGATGACGTCGTTGCCGCCGGCGATCAGCAGCACCGCGTAGACGGTGATCCCGGCGGTGCCCAGCGCGGTGCGGGTGGGCCGGTCGCGCGGGCGGTCGCACAGGTGGTGCTCGCCGGTCCCGGGGTCGAGCCACCGTTCGACGAAGGGGTAGGCGTACAGCGCCGCGAACAGCAGACCGGGCACCACCAGGGCGGGCAGGAACACGTTCCACGACACGGTGTGCCCGAGCAGCCTGGTCTCGGCGGCCGGCATCAGGCGCAGCGCCCCCTCGATGAAGCCGATGTACCAGTCCGGCTGCGCGCCGGTCCCGACCACGTCCGGGCGGTAGGAGCCGTACCGCCAGATCGGGTTGACCTCGGCGAGGAAGGCCGACAGCGCCATCACGCCGCCCACCGCGAACATCAGGCCCACCGTGCGGGTGAGGAACTGGGGGAAGAACGGCGTCCCCACCACGTTGCGGTTGGTGCGGCCGGGGGCGGCCCAGTGGGTGTGCTTCAGCACCACCACCAGCGTCAGGTGCGCCCCGAGCAGGGCCAGCAGCAGGCCCGGGACCAGGAGGACGTGCACGGTGAACAGCCGGGGGATGACCTCGTGACCGGGGAAGTCGCCGCCGAAGGCGAACAGGGTGAGGTAGCTGCCGACCAGCGGCACCGACAGCAGGACGCCCTCGGCGATCCGCAGGCCGGTGCCGGAGAGGGTGTCGTCCGGCAGCGAGTAGCCGGAGAACCCCTCCAGCAGCGCGAGGTTGAACAGTGTCACCCCGATCACCCAGTTGAGCTCGCGCGGGCGGCGGAACGCCCCGGTGAAGAACACCCGCAGCAGGTGCACACCGATCGCGGAGGCGAACAGCAGCGCCGACCAGTGATGGATCTGACGGATCATCAACCCGCCCCGCACCTCGAAGCTGATCCGCAGGGTGGACGCGTACGCCTCGGACACCCGTACGCCGTCGAGCGGCAGGTAGGCGCCCCGGTAGACGACCTCGTTCATGCTCGGCCGGAAGAAGAGCGTCAGGTAGACGCCGGTCAGCAGCAGCACCACGAAGCTGTACAGCGCGAGTTCGCCGAGCAGGAAGGACCAGTGGTCCGGGAAGACCTTGCGCAGCAGCTCCCGGCCCGCCTCCGTGACCGGCAGCCGTGCGTCCAGGCGGGTCGCGACGCGCTCGCCGGCGGACGGCTCGCGCCCGTTCGAAGCCCTGGTTTCGTCCACGGCAGGAACCTAGTGGGCCTCGCGGCGCACGGGGCGGCCGAGCGTCGCGGATGTCGCGGCGGGTGGAGGCAGAGCACTCCAACGGCGGAACGGGCATCGGGTGCCCGGGCGTCCGTATCGAACGAGCCTCCGGTGGCGGTGGCGGTGGCGGTGGCGGTGGCGGTGGCGTTCGGCGGCTATCCGGACGGCCGCGGCTGCGAGGAACCCCGGGGCGGACACTGACTCCCACCGGTCGCGCACCGCAAGGCAGTTGACGGCGGGCGGTTGCGGCGGACCGCGCGGGAAAGGATCATGGCCGACATGGTGCGACCGAGGAACGTCGTCGACTGCGGGTCCTTCGCGCTGCGGCGCTGGCAGGGACAACGGGACTTCGCGGCGGCCTTCGCGCTGATCGAGGAGTCCCTGGCGCACCTGCGGCCCTGGGAGCCGTGGGTGGCCCGGCACGACGAGGAGCACACCCGCGCCCTGCTCACCCGGTGCGACACCTGGTGGGGGAGCGGCGAGGTGTACACCTACGCGATCACCGAGGACGGCGCCCCGGTCGGCATGTGCCAGGCCGTCCGCGCGGGAGAGTCCGGCGGCCGGCGCGTCGGCTACTGGCTGCACCCGGCCGCCACCGGCCGGGGCCTCGCCACCCGGGCGGTGGCGGCCCTGGCCGAGGAGATGTTCGCCCTGCCGGAGGTGGACCACCTGGAGATCGTGCACGACCGGGCCAACACCGCCAGCGCCGCCGTCCCGCGCCGCCTGGGCTTCACCGAACTCCGGCGGGAGCCGGCCGCGCTGCCGCCGGCCCCGTCCGGCAGCGGGACCGCCGTGGTCTGGCGGCTGAACCGCCCCCAGGACGCCACCGGAGCGTGAGTCGGCCCTGGGAGTGCTGCCCGGGGCCGACTCGCCGAGCTGCGGTGCTCAGCCGACCGGCCCCGTCGTCGCGTGCGGCGCTACCGCCGGTTCGAGCAGCGACAGCGTCCGCTGCTGCGCGTCGAGGCCGACACGGATGCCGACCGGCATCGGCAGGTTCGGGCCGGCATGCCCGAAATCGACGTTGCCCAGGACCGGGATGTCACGGTCCCCGAGGACGTCGAGGACGATCTCGCGCAGCGTCGGGGAGGCGCCGGGTTCGAGTCCGCCGATCTCGCGGGGAACGCCCACGACCATGCCGGCGATCCGATCGAGGATGCCGCTGTGCCGCATCACCTGCAGATAGCTCCACACGTACGACGCCAGGCCGCCCATCTCCTCCCAGAACAGCACCGCACCGTCGAACCGTTCGAGCGGCAGCGCGAAAGGCGTCGCCTGCGCCAGCACGATGCGATTGATCAGCCCGCCGATCAGCCGCCCCTCGACACGACCGGGACGCCAGCACTCCCACGACGGGCTCGCGGGCAGCGCACCGATCGGCTCGGTGCCGGTCAGCAACCCGAAGTAGAGCTCCTCGAGTTCCGCTCGGCGCGCCACGGGCACGGACTGCCAGTGTCCGCCGAAGCCCGGGACGGCCATGTCGGCGTGGAACCCGACCAGACCCGTTCGCGCATGGAGCACCAGATGCAGCAGCGAGATGTCGCTGTAGCCGAGGATCGGCTTGGGGTCGGCCCTGACCGCCTCGACGTCGATCAGGTCGAGGTAGCCGAGCGCCGTCTGGCCGCCGTCACTCGCGACGATCGCGCGCACCTCGGGATCACGCAGAAGACCGTTGAGCTCCCCGGCGATCTCCGCCGGCGTGGCCGCGCTCCACCAACGGCGGCGTCCCGCTTCGAGGAGCGGAGCCCGGCGCACGCGGAATCCCATCCGCTCGAGCACGACCACCGTCCGCTCGACGTTGGGCTCGTAAGCGGCCGGCAGCGGACCGGACAGCGATGCGATGACCACGAGATCCCCGGCCCCCAGGGCGCGCGGCCGAAGCAGCTGAGGCAGGGCAGGACCAGTCATGGCGTCAGTGTCGCCGTTGCCCTGGGCGGGGTCACGCGATTTTCGCCGGTCGTCCGGCTCCACGCATGATCGCCCGGAAGGCTGCTACCCGAAGCGGGACACCGCCGCAATGACGACCTCCGACAAGTGGAGGCCGCATCTTCCGTGACGGCATGGCAAAGGCGGTGCCCCCCGGCGCGGATAGGCTCCGGACGACCGACACCTTGATCACGATCTCCGGACCGGAGAGGGCGCCAGCACGTGAGCATCCAGCAGATCACCCCCAAGCAGCGGGGCTACCTGATCGTCAACTCCCACCCGGCCGGCAGCGCGGCGACCGTCGACCGCCAGTGGCAGCGCATCGCGCCCGCGGCGCCGGCCGGCCGGGCCCCGGTCGCCCTGGTCCTCGGTGCCAGCGCCGGATACGGCCAGGCGCTGCTGCTCGCCGGGCTGCGCCGCCAGGGCATCCGCGGCATCGGCGTCGGCTACGAGGCCGCCGCCACCGAGCGGCGCACCGCCACCGCCGGCTGGTACCGCACCGCCGCGACCTCGGCCCTGGCCGAGCGGAGCGGGGGAGACCTCACCTTCGTCAACGCCGACGCCTACGCGGACGCCACCCGCGCCGAGGTGCTCAAGCTCCTCGCCGAGCGCTACGGCCCGGTCGACTACCTCGTCTACTCGCTCGCCTCGCCCCGGCGCACCGACCCGGCCACCGGCGAGGTCCACCACTCGGTGATCAAGCCCCTCGGCTCGCCGTACACCTCGCCGTCCCTGCTCTTCGAGGACGGCGCCCCGCAGATCGGCACCGTCGACCTCACCCCGGCCGACGAGTCCGAGCGGGCGGCGACCGTCAAGGTGATGGGCGGCGAGGACTGGCGGCTGTGGGTGCGGGCGCTGGCCGACGAGGACCTGCTCGGCCCCGGCTTCACCACCGTGGCCCTGTCCTACGTCGGCTCCGAGATCACCGCGCCGGTCTACCGGCAGGGCACGATCGGCGCCGCCAAGGAGCACCTGGAGGCCACCGCCCGTCAGCTGCAGACCGAACTGCTCGCCGACCGCGGCCGGGCGTTCACCGTCGTCGCCGGCGCGGCCGTCACCCAGGCGTCCACCGCCATCCCCTCCATCGCCCTCTACACCTCGCTGCTGCGCATCGTCCTCGGCGAGGACGGCTGGCGCACCACCGACGACCAGGCCGTGGACCTGTGGGAGCAGCTGACCGGCGCGAAGGAGCTCACCCTGGACGGGCAGGGCCGCATCCGCCTGGACGGCTGGGAGCTCGACCCCGCCGTGCAGGACCGGGTGCGGGAGCTGTGGGCCGACCCGGCGGGCGCGCTGGCCGCCGAGCCGGACGGCGCCGCCTGGTTCTACAACCAGTTCCGGCAGCTGTACGGCTGGGACGTCCCGGGCGTCGACTACACCACCGGCGTCGAGACCTCGGTGCCCTGGCCCGAGTGACCCGACGGTGCGTCCACGGCGGCCCTGATGCGCTCCGGGAGCTGCTCGTAGGCGACGGGTTCGCCGCACAGCCGCCGAACGGAGGCCAGCCCCAGACCGGCCTGCCCGGTGGCCTCCACGAGGGCGCGGGGCGCGACGTAGAAGTTCCACTGGCCGATGTCCAGCGGGTCGTAGTCGTCGTGGGTGCGCGCGGTGTGGAGGGCGAAGACGTAGACGTCGGCGTTGTAGGACTGCTCCGCCGCGTCTCCGTCCTCGGGCGTCCAGGTGCGGCCGCGCAGCCGGGAGAAGCGGATCTCCGACAGCCGGCGCTGACCCCAGGCCTGGAGGTAGGCGCTCGTCTTCACCTCGATCCTGAGTCCGTCCGGCGCCAGGACGTCGAAGCTCTCCCACTCCGCGTTGCGCCGGACCGCGCCCACCGCCCGGTGGACCAGGAACTCGGCCAGCAGGCCCCGGGTGGTGTTCGTCCGGAGGTCGGGCATCGCGTAGCGCCAGAACTCCAGCACCGTTCCGGCGTCCGCCCCCCGGAAGGCCTCACCGCCCTGGAACGGTGTCGGCTCGGGCGGGGTGTGCCAGCCGGCGGGCGCGGCGGCGGGATTGGAAGTCATCGCGCCAGCCTGCCACCCGCCGGCCCGGGGCCGGCCGGCGGGTCGGAGTGGGAATTCGACAGCTTCCGCCAACTAGCGGTATTTCGAGGGCTGTTCGATCGGTAGGTCACCGAGGAAGGAGAGCGGGACGGCGCGCGGCCGCCGCCCGTCAGCCCGCCGCCCGTCAGCCTGTCGCCGTCCCGGACCGCTGCCGCCGGCCGCGGACCCGGTCCAGCAGCAGGACGAGGAGTACGGCCAGCAGGGCCGCGGCCAGCGCGTACACCGGCAGCCAGAGCGTGGTGGTGGCCGACAGGCAGTCCGCGACCGCGTGCCGGGCCTGCTGGTCCTGGGCGGTGGCGAGAGCGGCGCCGTCCCCGGCGGCGAGGTCGCCGAGGGCGGCCTGCGCCTGCAGCCGCGCGTAGTCGCCCAGGTGGGGGCAGTCGCGGCGGGTGCCGGGCATCGGGAACAGCCAGGACCAGCGCTGCATCGCGGGGGCCAGGGCGAGGGCCACCGTCAGGCCGATGACCAGCGCGTAGGCGGCCAGGCTCCGGGCGTAGCCGGCTCCCGCGTCCGTCGCACGGGTCGGCGGGCGGGTGGAGGAGAGGACCACCGCGAGGAGGGTCAGCCCGATGTAGGTGGAGAACCACTGCCACGAGCCGGAGGAGAGCGAGAAGGCGAGCACGGCGGCCAGCGCGGTGCCCAGGACGCCGGCCCGGGGGCTCACCGCGAGGGTCGGAGCGGGCCCCGGGCCGGCTCGGCGGCTGCGGTCGTCCATGCGCTTGCTCCCCTGGCCGGATGCGGGCCACCAGTCTCCGGGCGCGGCCGCTCCGGGGCCCCCGCACCATGCCGGTCCGCTCGCCGCCTCGCCCGGTTGGCGGCCGGCAGCGGCCGGCGGACCGAACCCGGGCGCTGCCCAGGGACGGCCCCGGCCCGGGGCTCGGCCCGGCTCGGGACTCAGGCCGGCTCGGGGCTCAGGCCGGGTCGGGCGGCCACGGGCCGTGCACCGCCACCTGGGCGCGCAGCCCGCGCAGCGCCTTGGCGGAGGCGATCCCGACCGCGCCGGTGACCAGGCCGTCGCGGACGCAGACGGCGGCGAAGCGGTGCTCCTCCAGGCTGCCGTCGACGACCTCGAACCGTTCGGCGCCGCCGGGCCGGCCGAACACCTGCACCCGCAGGCCGTACTGGTCGGTCCACAGGTACGGGACCGGCCGGTAGGCCTGCCGGGCGCCGTCCGGTCCGGCCAGCAGGTTCCGGGCCGCGTGCATGGCCTGCTCGGTGGCGTTGGTGCGCTGTTCGAGGCGCCGGTGGCGGCCGGTGCGCGGGTCGGGCCAGGCGGCGGCGTCCCCGGCCGCCCAGACGCCGGGTCCGGCGGCGCAGTAGGCGTCGCAGACCACGCCGTCGTCCAGCGGGACGCCGCTGCCGGCCAGCCACTCGGTGGCGGGCTCGGAGCCGACGGCCATCAGCACGGCGTCGGCGGCCAGTTCGGTGCCGTCGGCCAGCCGGACGCCGGCGGCCCGGCCGCGCCGTTCGAGCAGTCCGGTGGCCACGCCCCGGTGGAGCCGCACCCCGTGCTGGCGGTGCAGGCCGGCCAGCAGCGCGGCCGTCTCGGCGCCCAGGACGGCGGCGAGCGGCGCGGCGGTGGAGGTCAGCCAGGTCACCTCGGCGCCGAGGCCGACGGCGGTGGCCGCCGCCTCGGCGCCGAGCAGCCCGCCGCCGACCACCAACAGCCTTGTGCCCGGCCGCAGTTCCTCGCGCAGGGCGAGGGCGTCGGCGAGGGTGCGCAGCACGTGCGCCCCGGGCCGCGGTGCGTCGGCACCGGGCAGTCGGCGCGGGCGGACCCCGGTGGCCACGACGACGGCCTCGCAGCGCACCCGCCCGCCGTCGGAGAGCCGGACGGTGCGCTCCCGGCGGTCCAGCCGCTCGGCCCGGACCCCGAGGCGCAGGTCGAGCCGGAGCTCGTCCAGCGCCTCGGGGCCGCGCAGGGCCAGCCGGTCGGGCTGCCACTGCCCGCCGAGCAGGTGCTTGGACAGCGGCGGCCGGTCGTACGGCGGCTCCGGCTCGGCGCCGATCAGGGTGAGCCGGCCGTCGTAGCCGGATCTGCGCAGCGCCTCGGCGGCGTGCAGCCCGGCCGCGCCGGCGCCGACCACGGCCACCTCCCGCAGTGCGGTCACACCTGCTCCAGGTGGATCGCCGCGGCCGGGCAGACGGCGGCGGCGTCCTGGACGGCCCGGTGGAGCCCGGCGGGGGGTTCGGCGTCGAGCAGGACGACGATGCCGTCCTCGTCGCGCTGGTCGAAGACGTCGGGGGCGGCGAGCACGCAGTGCCCGGCGCCGCAGCACTTCTCCTGGTCGATCCGGACGAGCATGGTCTTCCTTTCGGAGCGGGTGCCCCGGGGAGGTGAACTCCTCGGAGGGGCAGGTGGGTTGACGGGGTCGTGGCGGCTCCCGGGGGAGCCCGGGTCACCAGGCGACGGGCAGCTCGTGGACGCCGTAGACGAGCATCTCGCCGCGGAAGCGGATCTCCTCGAACGGTACGGCCAGGCGCAGTTCGGGCAGCCGCCGCAGGACGGTGGTCAGCGCGATCTGCAGCTCCAGCCGGGCCAGCGGCTGTCCGAGGCACTGGTGGCTGCCGAAGCCGAAGGCGAGGTGGCGGCGCGCGTCGCGGGTCAGGTCGAGATGGTCGCCGTCCGGGAACTCCCGCTCGTCCCGGTTGGCGGTGTTGACCATGCAGATGACGCCCTCGCCCGCCGCGATCCGCACCCCGCCCAGGTCGACGTCCTCGGTGGCGACCCGCGTCACGCCGGAGTGCACGATGGTCAGGTAGCGCAGCAGCTCCTCGACGGCGGCGGGCACGGACTCGGGGTGCTCGCGCAGGTGGTCGAGCTGGTCGGGGTTGCGCAGCAGGGCGAGCACGGAGAGCGCGGTCATGTTCGCCGTGGTCTCGTGTCCTGCGATCAGCAGCAGCCGGCCCATGTCGCCGATCTGCTGGGTGCTCAGCTCGCCGCGCTCCACCAGGCGGCTGAGGATGCCGTCGTCGGGGCGGGCGCGCTTGGCCTCGGTGAGCTCGATCAGGTAGTCGACCAGCTTGGCCTGGGCGTCGGCGACGTCCTCGGCGGTGGAGTCGCGGCGCAGCAGGACGCGGCTGCACTCCTGGAAGAAGTCGTGGTCCTGGTAGGGGACGCCGAGCAGCAGGCAGATGACCAGGGACGGCAGCGGCAGCGCGAACTCGCGGACCAGGTCGGCGCCGGAGCGTCCGTCGGTCATCCGGTCCAGCAGCTCGTCGGCGATCCGCTGGACCTCGGGGCGCAGCGCCTCGACCTTCTTGATCATGAATTCGCCGGTCAGCATCCGGCGGAAGTGGGAGTGCTCGGGCTCGTCCATCCGGATGATGGTGGGCCGGCCGGTGTTCAGCTGCCGGGCGCCCGCGCTGATGAACGGGAAGCCGGGCCGGGTGGAGTCGGAGCTGAACCGGGCGTCGGCGAGGACCGCCTTGATGTCCTCGTGGCGGGTGACCAGCCAGCTGGTGGAGCCGTCCCACAGGGAGACGCGGCTGACCGGCTCCTCCTGCCGGGCCTGCCCGTAGGCGGGAGGCGGGGCGAACGGGCAGGTGCCGCGGGCGGCGGGGTGGGTGAACCGCGGGGTCTTCTCGGCGGTGGCCATCAGTGAATCCCCTTCCGGGAGTTGAGCCGGGCCATATTTACGTGCCGAAAGCAACTAACTGAACGTCACGGTAGCTCGCGTTCCGTGGTGGTGGAAGGGCGCACCGGGCGTCGGCCGAATCTGTCCGAAATCCGGCCACGGTTCCCCGCCCCGGCCGCCGCCCCAACCGGATCGCTACAGTTCCCCCATGTCGGACGAAGAAGACGCCGAAGACGATCGGACCACCGCCCGCGGGCCGCAGAGCCCGGACGGCCTGGGCGGCCTGGAGGACGTACTGGCCACACTGGCCTACCTGCTGACGCGCTCCCAGGAACACGAGCGCCGCACCGCCCGGGCCGGCATCACCGCCGCCCGATCGGACGTCTACCTGCTGCGCGCGCTCGCCGAGGGCGCGGGAGCCAGCCGGGTGAGCGACCTGGCCGACCGCCTGATGGTCAAACCCTCCCACGTCACCCGCCAGATCGACCGCCTCCAGGGCCAGCAACTGGTGGAACGCAGCCAGGACGCCCAGGACCGGCGGGCCCGCCAGGTCGCCATCACCCCCGACGGACGTGAGGTGCTGGACTGTCTGAAACAGGCCAACATCACCGGGCTCGCCGACGCGCTGGACGGCGTCCCCGAGCCGGACGTCGTCGCCACCGTCACCGTGCTGCGCCACCTGATCGACCGGTACGTGCACCGGGTGCGCACCATGCGGACCGAGGACGACCCGCTCCCGGACAGGACGGACGGCGCCGCCGGCGCACCGGCTCCGGCCATGGGGTCCAGAACCGCCGCGTACCAAGGCGGTTGAGCCGGGGGAGCACCCGGGTACGTCACCCGGCATGTCGGACGAGAAGAACCGCGCCGTGGCCGAGGCGATCCTCCCGCTCGTCGGTGGCGCCGCCAACATCCGCTCGGTCGCCCACTGCATGACCCGGCTGCGGCTGGGCCTGGCGGACCGCTCCCTGGTCGACACCGAGGCGCTCCGGGCGCTGCCGGCGGTCCTGGGCACGGTCGAGGACGACACCTACCAGATCGTGCTCGGACCCGCCGCCGTCGCCGGGGTCACCGCGCGGCTGCGCCTGCTCCTGGAGCCCCCCGGCCCGCAAAACGGGGCGGCCGGACCGGCGGCCGCCCCCACCGCCGAGGACCTCGCCGGGCGCGGCGAGCGCATCCGGGCGCGCGCCCGGGTACGCAACGCGACCCCGGTGAAACGGGCGCTGCGCCGGATCGCCGACATCTTCGTCCCGCTGATCCCCGCCCTGATCGGATGCGGGATCGTCGCCGGTCTCGCCGGGGCCCTCGCCAACCTCGGCTGGGCACCGGCGCTGGTCACCGCTCTGGGCCCGGTCTCCTCCGGGTTCATGTCCCTGATCGCCGTCTTCGTCGGCTACAACACGGCGAAGGAGTTCGGCGGCACACCCGTGCTCGGCGGAGCCGTGGCCAGCGTGATCGTCTACGCGGGGGTCACCAAGGTGGAGGCCTTCGGCCACCACCTCACCCCCGGGCAGGGTGGCGTGGTGGGCGCGCTCGGCGCCGCGCTGCTGGCCGTCCACCTGGAACGCTGGACCCGCCGACTGGTGCCCGCCGCCCTGGACGTGCTGATCACCCCCACCGTCACCGTGCTGCTCGGCGGGCTGGCCGCGCTCTTCGGCCTGATGTTCGTCGCCGGGGAGATCTCCACCGCCATCGGCCACGCCGCCACCTGGCTGCTCGCCCACGGCGGCCTGCTCGCCGGACTCGTGCTCGGCGGCCTCTTCCTCCCGCTGGTCATGCTCGGCCTGCACCAGGCACTGATCCCGATCCACACCACCCTGATCCAGCAGCAGGGCTCCACCGTCCTGCTGCCGATCCTCGCGATGGCCGGCGCCGGGCAGGTCGGCTGCGCCGTGGCCGTCTACCTGAGGCTGCGCCACAACGCCTCGATCCGGGCCACCATCAGGTCCGCCCTCCCGGCGGGCCTGCTCGGCGTCGGCGAGCCCCTGGTCTACGGCGTCACCCTGCCGCTGGGGCGCCCCTTCATCACCGCCTGCATCGGCGGCGCGGCCGGCGGCGCCTTCATCGGGGTCGCAGGCCAACTCGGCAGCACGGTGGGCTCCACCGCCATCGGCCCCTCCGGCTGGGCCCTCTTCCCCCTGCTGGCCGGCCCGCACGGACTCCTCGCGGGCGCCGCCGTCTACGGCGGCGGACTGCTCACCGGCTACCTCGCGGGCTTCCTGGTCACCTACTTCTTCGGCTTCACCCGCGAGACCCTCGCCGAGTACGACACCCCGGCCGCCGAGCCGGACCGGACGGTGGAGTAGCCCCCTCCCAGCCGCTCGTCCGCACGTGAGCACCACGATCGGGTGATGTCTCGGCCCGCCGGTTCGCATTCGGAGTGTTGCGGCCGGACGGGGGACGGGGGTCACTACGTTGAGGGTCCGGGTCATGCGGCCGTGCCATCGACAGGCACGGCCGGGAGGAGCTGGACCGGAATCGGCCGAGCACCTGTTCCGTCATGACGTGATGCCACTGACAGCGCCGGGTCGCACCCCGGGGCTTGCACGAGGGAGAATCAGTGATCTCGAAGACCAAGAGGGCCATCTGTTCCATGGCCATGGCGTTCGCCGCAGCCGCCACGGCCACCGTCGGCCTGCCGGGCGGCGACGCCTTCGCCATCGACCACGTCCAGTGCGACGGGGGCCGCAATGACTTCCTGAAGATCTGGTCGCACCTCGACGGCCGTGACAGCGTCGACTGCTACGCGAACGGGGGCAGGACCGACTTCGGTGGCTGGTGGGTCGACCGGATCTCCACGGGCAACAACGACCTGACCTACTACGACGTGAACGGTGACTCCGTGAGGATCGAACGCTGGACCGACATCACCTTCCCGAACCGACCGCCGAGGGTTGCCGCCATCCAGATCGGGTGACACGGGGCGCCGGTCGCTCCAGATG
>NZ_JBSHAP010000066.1:0-52012 GCF_053611565.1 Kitasatospora sp. NPDC054795 | reverse complement strand
CCGGATACAGGCCGGGACCGCGGTTCCCCGGTGCGGTCCGTCCGAACGGGCAGTCCGTCCGAACGGGCGGACCGTCCATGGGCGGCGCCTCAGCGCGGGCCGTCGGGGCGCGGCGGGAACGCCCGTACGGTGCGGCGCGGCAGGGCCGCGGGCAGGGCCGCCAGCAGCGCGGCGGCGGTGAACAGCGCGTAGTGCCCGACCTCCGGCCCGGGGCCCGCCCAGCCGAGTTCGCCGTGGCGGTGTTCCGAGAAGGCGTTGTGGCAGAGCCAGGCGGCCAGGCCGATCAGCGGTGCGTCCACCGGCCGGGAGCGGCGGCCGACCAGGGCGCACAGCGCCAGGTGGGCGAGGTACGGCAGCGGGCCGGCGTGCAGTTCACCGACGGCGCCGAGGGCGAGCGCCAGAGCGCCGCCGGCGAGCAGCGCGACGGCGCCGGAGGTGCCGTCCGGGAACCGGTCGGGCACCGGGCGGCAGCGCCGCCCGCCGGGCCGGGCCGAGTACATCCGCACCGCGGACTACCGCTGCATCGAGGCGAGTTCGCGCTCGGTGGCGACCGGCAGGTGCCATCGGGTGCGCCGGTGCAGGGCCTCCAGGTCGTGCAGCAGCTCGGGCACCGGGACGGTCAGCACCGGGCAGCCCGCCCGCCGGGCGCAGTGGCCGGGCACCGATCGCCGCAGCCGGCGGTGCAGCGGGCCGCCGCTGCGCCCGAGGACCAGCAGGTCGTCCGGCCGGTCGGCGATGTGCAGCAGGGCCGGTCCGGTCTCGCCGCGGACCACGACCGGGCTCAGCGGCACGCCGGGGTCGGCGCCGCCGAAGGCCTCGTCGAGGGCGTCCCGCAGCCGCCGTTCGGCGGCCTCCCGGACGGCGGCGAGCAGCGGCGGGCAGGGCGAGCGCCGGTAACCGTGTTCGCCGCCGGGCGGCTCCCAGGCGAGCACCGGCACCAGGACGGCACCGCGGTCGCGGGCCTCGGCGACGCCGCGGTGCAGGGCGGCCAGGCTTCCCAGCGACCCGCTGACCCCGACCACCACCCTGGGGGCGGCCTTCGAACTCCCGTTGCCGTGCATGATCCGTCCTCGTGTGGTCGTGTTCGCCGTCGTCCTCCACCCAACCGCCGCCACAGGGGCTGACCTGCTCTCCTTGACGGCTTCCTGACGTTCCGGCCGGTGTTCCCAACGCGCTCCATACGCGGCCCGCCGGGCGTCCGAACCGTCCGGGCCGTCCGGGCCTCACCCGTTCGGCCTACTCAACAGGCGAGGAGCACCGCCGGATGGGTGGATGGAGACGGCCCGCCGGGATGCGGCATGCCCGACGAGCGGTTCGATGTCGAACGTTCCAGGGAGCACGGTCTTGTACTACAGCAGCGGCAACTACGAGGCGTTCGCCCGGCCGAGGAAGCCCGAGGGGGCCGAACGCAAGCGGGCGTGGTTCGTGGGGTCGGGGCTCGCGGCGCTGGCCGGGGCGGCCTTCCTGGTCCGGGACGGGCAGGTGCCCGGCGAGCGGATCACGATCCTGGAGCGGCTCAAGCTGGCGGGCGGCGCGCTGGACGGGATCGAGGTGCCCGAGAAGGGCTTCGTGGTCCGCGGCGGGCGCGAGCTGGAGGACCACATGGAATGCCTGTGGGACCTCTTCCGCTCGGTGCCCTCGCTGGAGATCGAGGGCGCGTCCGTGCTGGACGAGTTCTACTGGCTCAACAAGGACGACCCGAACCTCTCCCTCCAGCGGGTCACCGAGCGCCGCGGCCAGGACGCCCGCACCGACGGCCTGTTCGCACTCGACGACAAGGCCCAGAAGGACCTGGTCCGGGTCTTCCTCGCGACCCGCGAGGAGCTGGAAGGCAAGCGGATCGACGAGGTCTTCTCCCGGCACTTCCTGGACAGCAATTTCTGGCTGTACTGGCGGACCATGTTCGCATTCGAGGAGTGGCACGGTGCCCTGGAGATGAAGCTCTACCTGCACCGCTTCATCCACCACATCGGCGGCCTGCCGGACCTGTCCGCGCTGAAGTTCACCAAGTACAACCAGTACGAGTCGATGGTCCTGCCGCTGACCCACTGGCTGATGGACCAGGGCGTCCGGTTCCGGTACGAGGTCGAGGTCACCGACATCGACTTCGACGTCTCCCCCGCCACCCGGGACGCCCCCGGCCGCAAGCAGGCCACCCGGATCCACTGGCGGGAGGCCGGCCGGGAGGGCGGGGTGGACCTCGGCCCGGACGACCTGGTGTTCACCACCATCGGCTCGCTCACCGAGAACTCCGACGACGGCGACCAGCACACCCCGGCCCGGCTGGACGAGGGCCCGGCCCCGGCCTGGGACCTGTGGTGCCGGATCGCCGCCAAGGACCCGGCCTTCGGCCGCCCCGAGGTGTTCTGCGGCAACATCGCCGAGAGCAAGTGGGAGTCGGCGACCGTCACCACCCTGGACCCGCGCATCCCGCACTACATCCAGAAGGTCGCCAAGCGCGACCCGTTCAGCGGCGGCGTGGTCACCGGCGGCATCGTGACCGCCCGGGACTCCTCCTGGCTGCTGAGCTGGACGGTCAACCGCCAGCCGCACTTCAAGCAGCAGCCCGCCGACCGGATCGTGGTCTGGGTCTACTCGCTGTTCGTCGACCGCCCGGGCGACTTCGTGCGCAAGCCCATGCAGGCGTGCACCGGCGAGGAGATCACCCAGGAGTGGCTGTACCACCTGGGCGTGCCGGTCGGCGAGATCCCCGACCTGGCCGCGAACGCCGCCCGTTGCGTGCCGGTGATGATGCCGTACGTGACGTCGTTCTTCCTGCCCCGGCACGCGGGCGACCGGCCGGACGTGGTGCCCGGGGGCGCCGTCAACTTCGCCTTCATCGGCCAGTTCGCGGAGACCACCCGGGACTGCGTCTTCACCACCGAGTACTCGGTGCGCACCGGCATGGAGGCCGTCTACCGGCTGCTCGACGTCGAGCGCGGCGTGCCCGAGGTGTTCAACTCCACCTACGACGTGCGCAAGCTGCTCGCCGCCACCACCAGGCTCCGCGACGGCGCCGAACTCGACCTGCCCGGGCCGGAGTTCCTGCGCAAGCGGCTGCTACGGCGGCTGGAGGCCACCGAGATCGGCGAGCTGATGCAGGAGTTCGGCCTGATCGAGGACGAGCGGAGGTAGCCGACGAGCGGAGGTGGCCGCGGGCGGGGAGCACCGCCCCGAGGCCAGTGGCAGTGGCGGCAGTGGCAGTGGCAGTGGCACAAGACATGGATGGTGCTATCGTCAGTAGCACTATGTTGCTGAAGCTGGACATCGGGGACACCCGACCGCTGCACGAACAGGTCGCCGGCGCGATCAGACGGGCCGTCGCCGAGGGCGAGTGCGCCCCCGGGGACAAACTGCCCCCGGCCCGGGAGCTCTCCCGGGCGCTGGGGGTGAACACCAACACCGTCCTGCGCGGGCTGCGGACGCTGCGCGACGAGGGGGTGCTGGAGTTCCGCCGGGGCCGCGGCATCACGATCGCGGCCGGCGCCGACACCCGATCTGAACTGGTGAACCGCGTAAGGCAGTTGGTCGAGGACGCGGCCCGGTTCGGCTACAGCAGGAACGATCTCGTGGACATGATCAGGGGGATGTCGTGACGGACGACGGCACAACGAAGGAAGCGACCACGGCGGAGCGACCGGCGGCTCGCGGTGCCCTCTGGGCCGCGGCGGCCTGGTCCGTCGGCGTGCTGGCACTGCTGATCGCCCTGCCGCTGGTGGCACGCCACCGGCTGCCGGACCCGCTGGCCACCCACTGGGGCGGGCGGGAGCCGAACGGCTC
This sequence comes from Kitasatospora sp. NPDC054795, assembly GCF_053611565.1. Classification (NCBI taxonomy): domain Bacteria; kingdom Bacillati; phylum Actinomycetota; class Actinomycetes; order Kitasatosporales; family Streptomycetaceae; genus Kitasatospora; species Kitasatospora sp. NPDC054795. Next base: position 48,232 of record NZ_JBSHAP010000066.1, on the reverse strand, counting down.
GATGTCGCTGACGGCGGCCGCGCTGTTCCCGGCCGCGTTCTGGGCGGTCCTGGTGCTCACCTCGGTGGCCGTGCGGCGGTACTGGGCCGACCGGTCGCCCGGGGCGGCGGCGGCCACGCTGGCGGCCGGCGGGGTGCTGCTGACGGGGGCGCAGACCTCGATCGTGCACGCCAACCTCGACCGCGCCCGCTGGCAGGACGCCGCACCGATGGGCGTCGAGGTGGTCCTGATCCTGCTGGCCACCGGCCTCGCCGGGCTGCTGGCCCTGCTGGCCGGCCGCCGCTTCGGCGGCCGGCCCGAGCGGCTCCCGGCGGCCGGGGCGGATCCGCTGGAGATGCCCGCGGGCGAGCGGTTCGTCTGGCTCTCCCGGGCCGCCAACCCGTGGCTGCAGCTGGCCGCCGCGGTGTTCGCGCTGGTGACGGTGGCGGGAGTGCTGGCCGCCGCGAGCGGGGTCGCCGAGCTGAACTGGGCGCTGGTGGTGCCGTTCGCCGTCGTCTCCCTCGCGTGCCTCGCCTGCTCCTCGGTGCGGGCGCGGGTGACCGCCGGCGGCCTGACCGTCGGATTCGGCCCGTTCGGCCGGCCCGTGCGCCACTGGTCCCCCGCCGAGCTCGAATCCGCCCGCGCCGAGCAGCGCACCGCCGCGCAGGCGGGCGGCTGGGGCTACCGGATGAACCGGCTCGGCACCACCGTGATGCTGCGCGGGGGCGTCTGCCTGGTGGTCCGCACCCGTCAGGGCACGGACTTCGCGGTCAGCGTCGACGACGCCGAGCGCGGGGCGGCCCTGCTCAACGCGCTGATCGCGCGCGCCGGGCAGCCGGCCGGCTGAACCGTCCCGGCGGAGGCGAAGGGGCGGTTCGGCCACCACGGCCGGGCCGCCCCACCGCTTCCACTGCTCGCACCGCTTGCACGGCTCTCACCGCTCGCACCGCCGTCAGGACTCCCCCGCGCGCAGTTCGGTGGCGATCTGCCGCCGTCCCGCGACCAGCGTCTCCAGCACCACCCCGAGGCAGGCCACGAGCGCCAGTCCCGCCGTGGGCAGCAGCACCGGCAGCACCGCCGGGCCCAGGCCGTCGCCGGCCTTGCCGCCGATCAGGGTGGAGAGGTCGAAGGCCGGCCCGAGCAGGACGGCCGCCACCGCCGCGACCACCGCACCGCCGACGGCCGACGCCAGCGTCCGCGGCAGTGCCTCGGCGACGATCAGCGCCAGCCCCTGACGGGGTCGCAGGCCCATGGTGCGCAGCCGGGCGAGCACCGCCGTCCGGTCGGGCGCGGCGCGCAGCAGCGTCAGCAGGACCGCGAGGACGGCGAATCCGGCACTGGCGGGCGCCGCGTACCAGAACAGCCGCCCGGCGGCCTGCTGCAGCGGGTCGTCGGCGAGCTGCGCGGCGTACTCGCGGCTGCTGCCCACCGCGTAGGCCGGCGGCAGCCCGTGGTCGCCCTTGCCGTCCGCCGCGGCGTTCTCCGAGATGAGCTTGGCGAGGCCGGTCGGCTCGACCAGGCCGCGTTCCAGGAGGAGCGACCTGATCCGCCCGGGGTCGAGGCCGTCGCCCACGGCCAGCCACCCGGTCCACCGGCCGAGCTCCGGCAGGCGTTCCACCGCCGGACCGCTGGGCACCACGACGAAGGGCAGGGCCGGCTCCGGCAGCGCCGGGGTCGCGGTGACGATCCCGGCGACGGTGGTGCGCAGCTCGCTCGCGGTGGACAGGTGCACCGTCGGTGCGCCGGCGCCCAGTCGCGCGGCCAGGTCGCGGCTGAACAGCGCGGGCACCGGGGTGTCCGGGCCGCCGGGGGTGCCGGCGAGCTTCGCCGGGTCGAACTCGCCGGCCCCGAGGGTGCGGGCGATCTCGGCGTACGCGGTCGGCTCGGCGACCACCAGGGTCACCTTGGTGTAGTTGTTCGCGTCGGCGCCGACGAACAGCGCCCGGGGGTCCACCCGGACCGCCGTCGCGCCCCGGGCCTGCGGAAGGTCGCCCGCGGCCCTGAGGAACGGTTCCGGCAGGGTCGCGTAGCCCGGGACGGAGACGGCGACGTCGCCGCCGGTCGCGAGGCGCGCGGCGCTCAGCCTGCCGCGGGCCACCGCGTCGAGCAGGGTGGCGCCGAAGCCGGTCGCGGTGACGGCGATCAGCAGGGCGAGCAGCGGCAGCGCGGAGGGCCGGCGCCGGCCGGAGTGGTCGCGGGAGACCCGGGAGAGGCCGAGGAAGCCGATCAGGCCGCGGCCCCGGCGGGCCAGGGCGGCCAGTCGGCCGATCACCACGGGCTCGATCCGTGCCAGCAGCAGCCCGCCGGCGACGGCGAGCAGCAGCGGCGCGGCCACCAGCAGCGGATCCGCTCCCCGGTCGGGGTGGCCGACGCCGCGCCGGCGGACCTCGGCCACCGCCACCGCGGTGACGGCCAGCAGCGCGCCTTCGCCGATCAGCCGGCGCCACGGCCCGGTCCGCCGGGGGTGCGTCCGGAGCAGGGCGGCGCGCACCGGGAAGGCGAGCAGGGCGAACAGCGTGGCGACCAGGCCGGCCGCCACCGCGAAGCCCCACCGGGGGGTGGGCAGCAGCACCAGGGCGAGCACCGCTCCGACTACCGCGGCGGGCAGGACCGTCACCGCGCTCTCGCCGAGCAGCCGCAGCAGCACCCCGCCGCGCGAGCAGCCACGGGCCCGGAGCAGCCGCAGCTCGGCGGCGCGCCGGTCGGTGCCGAGCGCGGCGGCCAGGCAGAGCACCACGGCGGCGACGCCCGCGACGCCGGCCGGGCCGACCGCGCCCAGCGCCATCGCGGCCCGGTAGCGCTCGGCCGCCCAGGTGAGGACCACGGGCAGCGTCGAGACGACCCGCAGGTCGGCGCGCCCGGTCGCGGTGACCAGGGCGTCGGCCTCCGGCCCGGCCAGGAGGGGCGCGACGGCGGCACGGGTCCGTTCCAGACGGTCGGCGCGCAGCGGGGCGGGGTCGACGGAGACCCGCCAGAAGTTCTGGACGGACGGGCTCCAGGCGGTCAGCGCGCCCACGCTGCCGTCGTCGACGAAGCCGGTGACCTCCTGCCAGTTGCCGTGCTCCGCGTCGAGCCCCAGGCAGGGGCGGTTCGGGCAGCCGATGCCGACCCAGAACGGGTCCGACGGGTCGTTCTGCCGGTAGATACCGGTCACCACGGTGGTCCGCCGGTGGTCGGGGCCGCTGCTGCCGTTGTCGAGGACGTCTCCGACCTTGATGCCGATCGCCTCGGCGGCCTCCCGGCTCACCACCGTCGGCACCGGGTCGCCGGCCGCGGCGGGGCCGGGCCGGCTGCCCTCGGTCAGGGTGACCCGGTCGGCGAGGCCCTGCAGCCGGATCAGCAGGATCCTGGGCGGGATGTCCTGGCTCACCCGGTGGTAGCCCGGGTTGTACACCGGGTTGGTCTCGGTCCTGGTGCCGTGGGCCAGGCGGTCCGGTGCCAGCGCCACCGTCGCGCCGACGCGCGCCACGATGTCCCGGTCGACGGCGTCGAGGGCGGCGGCGGTGTCGGTCGGGCGGGCCTTGGAGGCGAAGTGCAGGCTGGTCGCGTGGATGCCCTTCTGGCGCACGAAGTCCCGCAGCGCCGCGTCCGCGTTCCGGTCCGTGACGCGGGGGACGGCCACGGCCAGCAGGACGGTGACGAAGGCGAGGGCGGCCGTCAGCAGGGCCGCCGAGGGGCTGGCGCGCAGCCGGGTGCGGACCCAGCGGGCCGGGCGGAGGGCGGTCCCGGCGGGCCCGGCGGGGTCGGCCTTGGTGGTCACGGTTCCTCCACGAGGCGCAGCGGGACGGCGGCCGCCGATCGGCCGGGGTGGACACGGCGCACGGCGGCGCACGGGTCACCGGTGCACGGGGCTCCGGCGACCGGACAGCGGACGATGTTGTCAGATCCGATCACCGATCGGAAGGGAATCGCATATATCAATTCCTGCCCGGTCAAGGACGATTGGGCTGGTGGCAGCCGCCTTCCCGGCTCTCCGCGGGGGAGTTGAACCGGTGGAGCCGTCACGGCCGTGGTGAATGGTGACCCGAGGTTCTCCGGACGGTCATTGAGGGCGTAAACCGCTCAAATCGGTGGTGCTTCGAACGCCGATGCGGGTACACAAGATGACGGTCGCTCAGGTGTGTGGCGGCGCCCGTCCGACGCCGCCCCACCCCGTCCCCCGCGACCGGAGGAACAGCGGGCCGAGGAGCCCGTGGAAAGGCAAGGAGGCGTCCGTGACGCACGACTCGCGCACGCAGAACTCCCCCGGTGTCCGGCGGAGCATCCAGGACGTTCGAACCATCGCGATCCTTCGCCTCGGCGTCGGCCTGATCGGCGTCCTGCTGCCGCCGGCCCTGCCGTTCGGCAACTGGCTGGCCGCCGAGGTGACGGGGCGCAGCACCGACGACTTCTGGCCGGGCTCGATGAGCGCCGCGTACTACACCGACACCCGGAACCTCTTCGTCGGCGCGCTGTGCGCCCTCGGGGTGTTCCTGATCTGCTACCGCTTCGACCGCCGGGACGACCGCTGGAGCACGGCCGCCGGGTTCTTCGCGGTCGGGGTCGCGCTGTGCCCGACGGCCCCGGCGGGCGCCTCCGGCGTCCAGCGCACCGTCGGAGTGTTCCACCTGGTCTTCGCCGGCCTGCTGTTCGTCATGCTGGCACTGTTCTGCCTCCACTCCTTCCGCAATCCCCGTTCCACCCAGCCGGCCCGGGTGAGCACGGCCTACCTGGTGGCCGGGGTGGTGATCCTGGTCGCCCTGGCGCTCTCCGTCCTGGCCGGGGTGACGGGCCTCGGCTCGGGCTGGTCGGTGCGGCCGCTGTACCTGTGCGAGTGGCTGGCGACGTGGGCCTTCGGCATCGCGTGGATCGGCGCCGCACTCGAACTGGCGGCGCACGGCCGGGGCGACGCCGGGTCCGCCGCCGTCCCCCGTCAGGCGGGCGCCGCCGCGCTCGACCCGAAGCAACCGGAGGCGCGGGCCTGAGGCACCCGGAGGCGCGGGCCTGAGGGCCCGTCATTCCGCCGCACCGGTCGACCGTTACCATGCGCACCATGGGCCGCCACCTCGGCGGTCACTGACGGACGCCCAGCAGCGGGAGAACGAGCATGGCGAACGAGATCCGGGCGGAGCACGGTCCGCACGAGGATTACCCATCGGTGGACCTGCGGATGGACGTTCCGCACTCCGCCCGGGTCTACGACTACCTCATCGGCGGCAAGACCAACTTCGAGGCGGACCGGGTCGCGGCGGACGCCTCGGTGCAGGCCTGGCCGTCGCTGCCGATCTCGATGCGCACCACCCGCGACTTCATGCAGCGCTCGGTGCGCCGACTCGCCGAGCAGTACGGCGTGCGGCAGTTCCTCGACATCGGCACCGGCATCCCGACCTCGCCGAACCTGCACGAGATCGCCCAGGCGATCGCGCCCGGGGCCCGGGTCGGATACGTGGACAACGACCCGATCGTGCTGACCCACGCGCGGGCCCTGATGGACAGCACGCCCGAGGGCCGCACCTGTTACGTGGACGCCGACTTCCGCGACCCGGAGTCGATCATCAACAACCCCCGGCTGCGCGAGGTGCTCGACTTCTCGCAGCCGGTGGCGCTGTCGCTGATCGCGATCGTCCACTTCGTGCTGGACGAGGACGACCCGCAGGGCATCGTGCGCCGCTTCATGGACGCCCTGGCCCCCGGCAGCTTCCTCGCCCTGACGGTCTTCACGGGTGACACCGACCCAGTGGGCGTGGGTGGCGTCGGCCGCGAGTACAACGCGCGCGGCATCCCGCTCCAGATCCGCGACAAGGCCGAGGCCGAGGCGTTCTTCGAGGGCTACGAGCTGCTCGACCCGGGCGTCACGCTGGTGCACCACTGGCGGCCGGACGCCGACGCCCCGCCCGTCCGCGACCGGGACATCGCGATGTACGCGGGCGTGGCGGTCAAGCGCTGAGCTCCGGCTCCTCGTGATCGAGTGCCGAATCGTTTCTGCGACGGGCCCGGCCGGCCGGGCCCGTTCAAGCGGACACGGAGACCAGGCCCGCCTCGTAGGCCAGGATGACCAGCTGCACCCGGTCCCGGGCGTCGAGCTTGGCCAGCAGCCGTGTCATGTAGGTCTTGACGGTCGCGATGCTGAGCACCAGTTCGGCGGCGATCTCGGTGTTGGAAAGACCCCGGCCGACCAGGGTGAGGATCTCCCGCTCGCGCCCGGTGATCGCCGCCAGCCGCCGCTCGGCCGCCACCGCAGCAGCGGCGGCAGGGGCGTGCCCACCACCCCCGGGCCACTGCGGGCGGCCGGCGATGAACGCCCCGATCAGCCGCCTGGTGACGCCCGGCGCGATCAGCGCGTCCCCGGCGGCGACCACCCGCACCGCACCGAGGATGTCGTCCAGCGCCATGTCCTTGACCAGGAATCCGGACGCCCCCGCGTGCAGCGCCGCGTACACGTGCTCGTCCTCGTCGAAGGTGGTGAGCACCACCACCCGGGTCGGCCCGCCGTCGGCGGTCACCAACCGGGTGGCCTCGATGCCGTCCATGCCAGGCATCCGGATGTCCATCACCACGACGTCCGGCCGCAGTTCGGCGGCCAGCCGGACGGCCTCCGCCCCGGTACCCGCCTCGCCCACCACCTCGACGTCGTCCGTCTCCGCGATCACCATCTCCAGCGCGGCGCGCACCAACGGCTGGTCGTCCACCAGCACCACCCGGATCACGCGCCCGCCCCCTCGGCCGGGACCGGCCCGGAGACCGACACCGGCACGGGCAGCCGGGCGGCCACCCGGAATCCGCCGCCGGGCAGCGGCCCGGCCTCGAACTCCCCGCGCAGCAGGACGGCCCGCTCCCGCAGCCCGGCCAGCCCGAACCCGGCCCCGGGCGCCCGGCCCCGGCCCCGCCCCCGGTCGGTGACCTCGACGGACAGCTCCCCCGCCGTGCGGTGGTCCACCGCCACCACGCAGGCGTCCACGTCCGCGTGCCGCACCACGTTGGTGACCGATTCCTGGACGATCCGGAAGGCCGCCAGGTCGACCTCCGGCGGCAGCGGCCCCGGCTCGCCGTGCCGCCGGACCTCCACCCGCACCCCCGCCGCCGTGGTCGCCCCGGCCAGCCGGTCGAGGTCGGCCAGGCCCTGCGACAGCGTCGCCGAGGCCTCGCCGTCGGCCCGGCGCAGCGCGACCAGCATCCGGCGCAGCGCGGCCAGGGTCTCCCGCCCGGCGGCCTCGATCTCGCCCAGCGCCTGCGCGGCCCGCTCCGGCCGACGGTCGATCACCCGGCGGGCCGCACCGGCCTGGAGGGCGACGATGCCGAGGCTGTGCGCGACGGTGTCGTGCATCTCGCGGGCGATCCGCAGCCGTTCGGCGGTGACCGCCTCCTCGGCCGCCCGGGCGCTGAGCGCCTCGGCGTGCTCCCGGTTCTGCCGCACCGAACGGCCGACCAGCCAGGCGACCAGTGCGAGCAGCGCGGCGCCGTCGGCCGAGCCGATGTGGGTGCCGGTGAAGATGCCCACCGTGCTGCCGCGCACCAGGCCGATATGCAGCAACAGGAAGACCATGACCAGCGCGAACGCGGCCCGGGAGCTGCGCCGGGGCCGGTCGGCGGTGATCAGGCAGAGCGCGGTGTCCACGGCCAGCAGCGCACCGGGCGGCACCTGGACGCCGCCGGCCCAGCCGTCGGTCTCGGTGAACGCGGCGACCAGCAGCAGGGCGACCGAGAGCACCGGCAGCCGCCGCACCAGCGCCGCGCCCGCGAAGGCGAGCACCGTGTCGGCCAGGGTGAACGCCCAGCCGCCGTGCGCGGCGGCGCCGGGGTGCTGCGCGGCGTCGCCGCCGAGCCGTACGGCGGGGTAGCCGGCGGCCGCGCACCAGGCGAGACCGACCCAGACCTCGGGCGGGACGCGCCGGAACAGCGGCGGGGAAGGGGTCGAGGGCATGGTTCAAGATCGTAGCGACGGCCGCCGTACGCCGTCGTCCAACCCTGGTTGTACGACCGCGGGTGACCTGCGGTGTCGACGCCGGTCCGATGCGCCCGGCCGGTTCCCCCGGGCACCGTGGACCCCATGATCGAAGTCACCGAACTGACGAAGCGCTACGGCCGCGGCCGGCACGTCCGCACCGCCGTCGACCGCCTCTCCTTCACCGTCCGGCCGGGCCTGGTCACCGGCTTCCTCGGCCCCAACGGCGCCGGGAAGTCGACCACCCTGCGACTGGTCCTCGGCCTGGGCGACCCCAGCTCCGGCACCGCCACCGTCGACGGCCGCCCGTTCCGCGGCAGGCCGCGCGGCCTGCGGCACGCCGGTGCGCTGCTCGACGCGGGCGACGCGCACGGCGGGCGCACCGGCCGGGCCCACCTGCGGGCGCTGGCCCGCGCCAACGCGATCCCGGCCGCGCGGGTCGAGCAGGTGCTGGAGGAGGTCGGGCTCGCCGCGGCGGCCGGGCGCCGGATCGGCGGCTACTCGCTGGGGATGCGCCAGCGCCTGGGCATCGCCGGTGCGCTGCTCGGCGACCCGCCGGTGCTGCTGTTCGACGAGCCGCTGAACGGGCTGGACCCGGAGGGCGTGCTCTGGGTGCGCGGACTGTTCCGGCGGCTCGCGGACGAGGGCCGCACGGTCTTCGTCTCCAGCCACATGATGGCCGAGATGGAGCACACCGCCGACCACCTGGTGGTGATCGGACGCGGCCGGCTGCTCGCCGACGAGAGCCTCACCGGGTTCGCCGCCCGGACCGGCCGGGCCGCCGTCACCGTCCGCTCCGCCGAACCCGACCGGCTGGCGGCCGTGTTGACGGCGGCCGGCGCGGCCGTGCGGCCCGGACCGGACGGCACCCTCGCGGTGAGCGGCCTGGACGCCACCCGGATCGGCGAACTCGCCCTGGAAGAGCGCCTGTTGCTGCACGCCCTGACCACCCGGGGCGCCTCCCTGGAGGAGGCGTTCATGGACCTGACCGCCGACAGCGTCGAATACCTCGCCGGAGAGCCCCGATGAACACCCTGCCCACCCGCACCGCCACCGAGCCCACCGGCGCCGCCGCCCTGCCCACCCGCGCCGCCACCGAGCCGCGCGCCCGCTTCGGCGACCTGCTGGCCGCCGAGTGGATCAAGCTCTGGTCACTGCGCTCGATCCCCTGGGTGCTCGGCCTCGGCGCCCTGGCGAGCATCGCCGCCAACCTCAAGTCCGCGGTGTACACCCGCGACCACTGGACGCCGGGCGACGGCGATCCGGCGGTCATGGCGCAGACCGCGCTGAACGACGCCTTCAACCTGGCCTCCGCCGACATCCTGATGCTGGTCGCGGGCGGCCTCGGCGCGATCGTCATCGCGGGCGAGTACGCGACCGGGCTGATCCGCACCACCCTGGCGGCCGTGCCCGACCGCCGGGCGGTGATCCTCGCCAAGGCCTGCGTGCTGGCCGCCGTGCTGTTCGGCTACGGGGTGCTCACCGTCGGCGTCTCCTTCGGCGGGAGCCAGGCGATCCTGGCCGGGACCGGCATCGGACAGTCCGTCACCGACCCGGCCGCGCTGCGGTACGTCGCGGCGGCGGTGCTGTTCGGCCCGGTCTGCGCGCTGGTCGGGCTCGGCCTCGGCACCCTGATCCGGCACAGCGCGGGCGCCGTGGTGGGCACCGTCGTGGTGCTGTTCTTCCTTCCCTCGCTGGTCACCGAGCGCTACCGCTGGAGCGCCGACCTGCTGCACGCCCTGCCGATGCCCGCCTGGCAGCGGCTGGCCCGGACCACCCTGGCGGGAATGCGCCCGTCCGAGTACCCGGCCACCGTCACGGGCGCCTGGGTCACCTTCGCCGTGTGGTCGCTGGCCTCGGCGGCCGTCGCCGCGGCCGCGGTCCACCGCCGGGACCACTGACGGCCGGGAGGGCGCCCGGAGCGGAAGGCCCGCAGCGAGGAGCCCCGCAGGGGAGAGGCCCACAGCGGAGAACCCCGCACCGGAAGGCCCCGAGCGGGGGCGCTCAGAACGCCGCGATGCTCCCCGGCGCCCGCTCGGCCCGGCTGAGCGCCCGCAGCACCGCCGCCCGGCCGTGCCGCCGGGCGGCCAGCCGGGTCAGCAGGATGACGACGGACTCGAAGGCCTCCGGCGGGAGTTCGGGGCCCGGCACTCCGACGCTGACCGCCAGGTCGTCGCCGTGGACGGCCAGTTCCATCGTCCGGGTGGCCAGCAGGTCGTCCAGGGTGAGCGACCACGGGCCCCAGAACGGCAGCCGGACCGGCCGGGTGCCGTCCGCCGCCGCGAGCGTGCCCGCGAGCTCCGGCAGCACGGCGGCCAGCCGACGGTGCAGCGCGGCCGGACCGTCGGCCGCGAAGGCCTCGCTGCCCTGCCGGATCCGCACGTTGACGTCCGCGTCGAGCGCGGCACCGACCCAGGCCGAGCGGGCGTAGTGCTCCAGCAGGCCGACCACCGGCTCGGCCGGCACGGCGGCGGCCAGCAGCTCCGGCAGGCAGAGGACCTGGTAGGCCAGGTGCCCGGCCAGCCCGCCGACGCTCCACCGCGCCAGCGCGCTCGGCCGCTGCCAGGCCCCGGCCACCTCCGGGCGGCGCAGGAGTTCCTCGGCCGTACCGGCGGCGGCCAGGAAGTCCCTCCGGGCGCCCGTCACGGCCCGTTCCCCACCCGCGGCCCGGCGGCCCGGAAGCCGCCCCGGCCCGAGGCCATGTCGGCGACCGCCACCAGCAGCGCCGTCAGCACCAGCCCGGCCGCCACCGTCACGCCCAGCTGGAAGGCCAGCGCCCAGTCCGGGCGGGGACCGGCCGCGTGGGCGAAGAACACCGAGCCGACGACGGCGATGCCCACCGCCGAGCCGACCCGCTGCGCGGTCTGCATCACCCCGCCCGCGCTGCCCGCCCGGGCCACCGGCACCTGCTGGAGGGTCAGCGTCTGGTTCGGGGCGATCACCAGCCCGCTGCCCGCCCCGGCGACCAGCAGCGGCAGCGCCGTCGTCCAGCCCACCCGGGGCCCCGACCACAGCTGCACCGCCAGCGCCGAGGCCAGCAGCCCGGCCAGCACCAGCACCAGTCCGGCCACCACCAGCCGCCGCCCCAGCCGGCTCACCAGGCGCCCGCCCACCGCCGCGGACACCCCCGAGCCGACCGCGAACGGCGTGATCGCCAGGCCCGCCGTCAGCGCCGAGTAGTGCAGGCCCGCCTGGAGGTAGAGCGTGAAGATGAAGAAGATCGCGGTGAACCCGGCGAAGTACACCAGCGACAGCAGCGTGCCCGCCGCGTACGGCCGCACCGCGAACAGCGCCATGCTCACCAGCGGTTCGCGCCGCCGCCCGTAGTACAGTTCCCAGCCGACGAAGGCCGCGAGCAGCACCGCCGCCAGCGGCAGCAGCAGCCAGCGGGCCGAGCCGTGCCACTGCTGCGCCTGGACGAACGGCAGCAGCAGTGCGACCGTCCCGGCGCCGAGCAGCAGCACGCCGACCGGGTCGAAGTCCCGGTGCCCGGCCCGCTGGTCGGCGGGCGGGGGCGCCGGGAGCAGCCGGCGGGCGATCGGCAGCAGGGCGACGCCGATCGGCAGGTTGACCAGGAACACCCAGCGCCAGCCGTCCTGCGGGCCGACCAGGTGGATCAGCAGCCCGCCGAGCAGCGGCCCCATCGCGGTGGACAGCCCGATGGTGGCGCCGAGCGCGCCGAAGGCCCGGCCGCGCTCGGCGCCCTGGAACAGCACCTGGATGAAGCCGGACACCTGCGGCACCAGCACCCCGCCGGCCGCGCCCTGGAACAGCCGGGCCAGCACCAGCCACTCCTGGCTCTGCGCCGCCCCGGCGAGCGCGCTGGCCACGGTGAACAGTGCCAGCCCGGCGAGGAAGACGGCCCGTCGGCTGCGCGCGTCGCCGAGCCGCCCGGCGGGCACCAGCACCAGTCCGAAGGCCAGCGCGTAGCCGCTGAGCACCCACTGCAGGCCGCTGTCGGACATGTGCAGCCCGGCCCGTACCGTCGGCAGGGCGACGTTGACGATGCTGACGTCCAGCAGGGTCATGAAGCCGGCGACCAGGCAGACGGTGAGCGCCCGCCAGCGCCGGGTGGCGGCCCGGGCGCCCACGGCGGTGGAGCCGGGCCGGGGCGGGTGCACGCTGCTGCGCGGGGGGTCGGCGTTCATGGGGAGCCTCTTCCCGGGGCCGGGGCGTCCGGGTCGGTGGATGATCGCCGATCGGCTTCGTTGGCCCGTCGTCGGTCGGCTTCGTTGGCCCGTCGTCGGTCGGCTTCGTTCGGCCCATCGTCGCCCGGGCCTCCCGGAGCCGCCACCCGGGCCACCGCTCGGGCAGGCACTCGGGTCGCCGCCCGGGACGCCGCCGCCCGTCCCCACCCGAACGGCCGAACGGGATCGCGACCGCCGCCCGCACCCCGGAGGCTGACGGCATGACCGTCGCCACCGAGACCCCGCCCTCCGCCCCTCCGGTGCTGGACGTCCGGCAGCGGAACGTCGTCTTCGCCACCATCGTGCTCGGCATGCTGCTGGCCGCCCTCGACCAGACCATCGTCGGCACCGCCCTGCCCACCATCGTCGCGGACCTCGGCGGGGCCGCGCACATGTCCTGGGTGGTGACGTCCTACCTCCTCGGCCAGGCCGCGCAGAGCCCCCAGGGCCTGCACCAGCTGCCCGCCGACCAGGCCGCGCCGATCGTCCAGGCCTACTCCGACGCCCTGCACACCGTGTACCTGTGGACCATCCCGGTGGCCGTGGCCGGCTTCGTGGTGGCGCTCTTCCTCAAACAGGTGCAGCTGCGCGACACCGCCCGGGCGGGCTCCACCGACATGGGCGAGGCCTTCGCCCAGCCGACCACCGCCGACTCCGACCCGCACCTGGAGTACTCGGTCTGCCGGATCGTGCGCGGGGTGGACCTCGACGCCGTCCGGACGATCGTCGCCGGCGCCGGCGCCCGGGTGGACCTGGCCGGGGCCTGGGCGCTGATGGAGGTGGCCGGCCACACCAGGGCCGTCGGCCACGCCTCGCTCGACCTCATCGCCGCCCGCAAGCGGGTGCCGCCCGAGGTCCTGGAGCCGGTCTTCGACCGGATGGCCGCCGAGGGCTACCTCCTGCGCGAGGGCGACGCCCTCTCCCCCACCGAGGCCGGCACCCACGAGGTCCGCACCCTCGCCCACGCCTGGTCCGACTGGCTCAACGCCCGCCTCGACGCCGACGCCGGCCGCCCCCGCAGCCCCCAACTGCGCGCCGCCGCCGACGCCATCGCCTGGCGCCTCCTGGTCGAGGACCTCACCAACGGCCTCCCCGCCCACGCCCGCCCCAAGGACGACGCCAAGGTCTGACGAGCGGCTACAGGCGGGTGGTGTCGAGGTCGAGGTCGAAGGGCGCCGGAAGGCGCACGGGCGCGCCGAACGGGTACGGGCCGCTCTCCGCGGCGTAACCGAGCCGGGTGGGCTCGCTGTACAGGGTGCAGCTGCGGTTCTGGCCGTCGACCAAGAGGTAGAGCGGAGCGGTGTCCGGGTCCGGCAATCTCGACCTGCCGGGCAGCGAGAACTGGTGCATCCCGGACCTGGCTGTCGTGCCGGCCGAGCTCGCGCTGAAGCGACCCCGAGCGGGCACTGAAGTACGCGATCCGGCCGCTGACGGTGCTGTAGTCACCGGGGACCTGGGGTGCCGTACTCACAACGCGTCTCCTTCCGTCGTGCGATTCTCCCCCGGATCATGCGGCCGCCTCGCTCGTCGACCGACATTGGACGCGCACTGACCGTTCGCGCTCGCAACAAGACCGGTTCGCAGAGCATTCCGCCTCCCCGCCCGGGAGCGGGCGGGGAGGCGGTCGGTGGGGTCAGCGGGAGACTTCCGCCGGGATCGGGGCGGGGGCGGTGCGGCGGGAGGAGAAGGCGATCACGGCGAGGCTGGCGACGGCGAGGGCGGTCACCGCCGAGAGCATCACGGTGTAGGAGGCCAGGGAGGAGAGCGCCGCGAGCACGGCGGGCAGCAGGAAGCCGGAGTAGCAGAGGGCGTAGTAGACGCCGGTGATGCCGGCCAGGTCGTCGGGGGTGACGAGGCGCTGGATCTCCAGCAGCCCGGAGACGACGCCGATGCCGTAGGCGGCGCCGAGGAGGACCGCCCCGCCGAGGCCGAGCAGCGGGGAGCGCACCGCCGCGTCGCCTGCGCAGACGGCCATGCCGCAGGCCATGAGCACCATGGAGACGACGACGCCGCGCGCCGAGTCCAGCGAGTCCAGGCGCTTGGCGAGGGGCTGGACCAGGGCGCCGGTGCCGAGGGTGAGGACGGTCAGCAGGGTCGCGTAGGCCAGCGACCAGTCGCCGAGCCGGTCGCCGACCAGCTGCGGGGTCACCGCGTACGCGACGCCGGCCGAGCCGAACACCCACGGGGCCATCGGCAGGACCACCCGCAGGAAGCGCCGGTGCCCGGCCGCCGGGACCTTGAGGTCGGCCCAGAGGCTGCGGACGGCGGCCGAGCGGGCCCGGGTCTCGACGGCCTTCGGGAGCAGGAACAGCGCGGGCAGGGTGACCAGCAGGTGGGCGAGGTACGGGGTGACCATCGGCCAGGGGCCCCACTGGGCGAGCGCGCCGGCCACGCCGGCGCCGAGGCCGAAGCCGACGGTGAGGGCGAGGGAGGCACGGCGGGCGCCGGCGCCCTGGTCGGCGGCCGGGTCGTGCGGGGCCTGGGAGAGCTCCTTGACCCAGCTGGTACCGACGGCCATCGCGATGCCGACGGCTGTGCCGGTGAGGAACCGACCGGCGTAGATGGGGAGTTCGCCCGTGACGCCGCCGCACAGCACACCGCTGGCGGCGAGCGAGGCGACGACCGCGCCGATCATCAGCGGACGGCGCCCATAGCGGTCCGAGGCCGCGCCGCCGACCAGCAGCCCGGGGACCAGCCCGAGGACGTAGGCCCCCAGGAAGGCGTCGACGGTGACCTCGGAGTAGCCGCCGAGGTGGCGGTACATCAGCAGCAGCGGGGTGAACTGGTTGCCGCCCCAGCCGCAGCAGAGCATGGCCAGGGCCGCGACCAGCCAGGGCCTCCCCCGACCGGCGGGCGCGACGGGACCGGCGGACGGTGGCCGGGTGGTGCTCATGGTGGTGCTGCTCCTTGTCGGATGGTGGTCCCGGCGGTCCGTCGGGGTGTGCGGCCGTCGCCGCGCGGGAGAAGAGAGGGAGGAGTGGCTCAGCGGTGCGCGTCCAGGTGGGCGCGCAGCGCCTCGGTGAAGCCGGCGGCGTCGCGGGCCGCGATGCGCTCGACCAGCGCGGTGTGCTCCTCGACCAGCGCGGCCAGCCGCTGCGGCCGCCCCTCCGGCCGCACCTGGAGCAACTGCACGGCCATCCGCCGCTGGCGGTCGCGCAGCGTCTCGTAGAAGCGCTCGGCGAGCGCGTTGCCGGAGGCCGTCACGATGCCCCGGTGGAAGGCCTCGTCGGCGTCGGCGAAGGCGCCGAGGTCGGCCCGGTGGGCGGGTTCGCGCTGCTGGTCGATCAGGTCGGTCAGCTGCCGCAGCAGGTCGTCGAGCGGCTCGGCGCGGCGGGTGATCCGGCGTACCGCGGTGCTCTCCAGTGCCTCGCGCAGCTCCAGCACGTCCTCGGCCTCGCCGGGGCCGACCGGCACCACGACGGCTCCGCGCTTGGGGAAGAGCTGGAGCAGTCCTTCGGCCTGGAGCCGCAGGAACGCCTCCCGGACCGGGGTGCGGCTGAGCGAGGTGCGCTCGGCGATCTCACCCTCGCTGATCAGCGTCCCGCCGGGGAGGCCGCCGCCGAGGATGAGGTCCTTGGTCAGTTCGTACGCGCGGTCGGCGGCCGGGACTCGGTCGGCGGCCGGGACTCGGGCGGGGACCGGGACGCGGGCGGGAGGCGGGGTGTCGGCCATGGACCACACCGTAACACCATAGATGCAAGCTTAGATGCAAGGCCCCGGACAGGGCCGCCCGCGGGACGGAGCATCGGTTTCCGTACTGCTCAGGGCCGGAAGAATGCGCTTTCTCACCCCCTCCGCAGGACCGAGGATGGGCGGGGCCAACCAGCTCCTCGGGAGGAAGCCGTGTCCCCTGTGTCGCCAGCCCTGTCACCCGTCGACCCGGGCCTGCTGCCGCTCACCGCCGAGTTCCGCCCCGACGGCCTGTCCGTCGGCGGGGTGCTCCTGGACGAGGCGGCCCGCCGGTACGGCACGCCGCTGTTCGTCTACGACGAGGAGCACCTGCGCCGCCGCTGCCGCGAGGCGGTGGCCGCCTTCGGCCGGGGCAACGTCGCCTACGCCTCCAAGGCCTTCCTGTGCACCGCGATGGCCCGCCTGGCCGCCGAGGAGGGCCTGCTGCTGGACGTCGCCTCCGGCGGCGAACTGCGCACCGCCCTGTACGCCGGGGTCGCCCCGGACCGGATCGTGCTGCACGGCAACAACAAGGACGAGGCCGAGCTGCGCACCGCGCTGACCGTCGGTCTGCGCCACATCGTGGTGGACAGCTTCGACGAACTGGACCGGATCGAGCGGCTGCACCACGAGGAGGGCCTGCCCCCGGCCCGGATCCAGCTGCGGGTGGCGCCCGGAGTCGCGGCCGGCGCCCACCAGGCGATCCGGACCGGCGGCCACGACTCCAAGTTCGGCTTCGGCCTGGCCGGCGGCGCCGCCGCGGCCGCGGTGCGCCGGGCCGGGGCCTGCGCCGCCGTACGGCTGGAGGGCGTCCACGCCCACGTCGGGTCCCAGGTGCTGGACCCGGCCGAGCTGGCCGACGGCGCCGCCGCGGTGGCCCGGTTCGCGGTGGAGCACGGCCTGCGCCGGCTGACCGTCGGCGGCGGCCTGGGCGTGGCGTACCTGGGCGGGCAGAGCGCCCCCTCCTTCGCGGACTGGGCCGAGCGGGTCCGCGCGGCGGTGCGCGGCGCCGGCTGGAACGGCCCGGTGGGCGTCGAGCCCGGCCGGTCGATAGCTGCCCGGGCCGGGCTGACCCTGTACCGGGTCGGCACCGTCAAGCGGATCGAGGGCGTGCGCACCTACGTCAGCGTGGACGGCGGGATGAGCGACAACCTGCGCCCCGCCCTGTACGGCGCCCGCTACGAGGCCTTCCTGCCGCGCTGCCCCGAGGCGCCCCGCCCGTGGCGCGCCCGGCTGGTCGGCAAGCACTGCGAGAGCGGCGACGTGATCATCGACGACGCCGCGCTCCCCGCCGACCTCCGGGTCGGCGACCTGCTGGCCACCCCGGTGACCGGCGCCTACGGCTACGCCATGGCGTCCAACTACAACAAGCTGCCGCGGCCCGCCGTGGTCTTCGTCCGCGACGGCGAGGCCCGCGTGGTGGTGCGCCGGGAGACCGAGCACGACCTGCTCCGGCTGGACACCGCCGCCGACGGGACGGCGCGACCGACCGGGGAACCGGCGGCCGCCCTCCCGGCGCACACGGCCTAACCTGGGCCGATGCTGAACAGCGCCCGACTGCACGTCCTCCTGGAGATCGCCCGCCGGGGCACCATCGTGGCCGCGGCACAGGCCCTGCACCTGAGCCCGTCCGCCATCTCGCACCAGCTCGCCCGTCTGGAGCAGGAGCTGGGTGTCGCGCTGGTGGAACGGGCCCCGCAGTCCCTGCGCCTGACGCCCGCGGGTGTCCGGCTGGCCGAGCACGCCCAGGCGATCGCCGATCTGATGGCCGTCGCCCAGGACGACCTGCGGGCGCACGCCCAGGCCGCGGCCGGCGTCCTGCGGATCGGCTTCTTCGCCTCCGCCGGACTGGACCTGCTGCCCCGGGCGCTGGCCGCCTTCGCCGCCGGGCACCCGCAGGTGGAGCTGGAACTCATCATGGGCCAGCCGCACGAGCTGGTCCCGGACCTGGAGGCCGGCCGGCTGGACGCGGCCGTCGTCTTCGAGCACCCGCTGGACCCGTGGTGCCGCCGGGCGGCGGTGGACGTGCGGATGTACTTCGACGAGCCGCAGCTGGTCGTGGTGCCGCTGCGGCACCGGCTCGGGCGGCGCTCGGTGGTGCGGCTGGCCGAGCTGGAGGGCGAGAGCTGGATCGGCACCCACGGCGGCAGCACCGGCGAGCCGGTGCTCGAACGCGCCTGCGCCGCCGAGGGGTTCCGCCCCCGGGTGCGCTGCCGCAGCGACCACTACCAGGTGACCATCAACCTCGCACGGGCCGGCATGGGCGTCGCGCTGATCCCGGCGCTCGGCCTGGCCGACAGCGCCGGGGTGCACGTGTGCCGGCTGGACCATCCGCAGCTGTACCGCCGGATCGGGGTGGCCACCCGGCCCACCAACCGCAATCCGGTACTGCGCGCCTTCCTCGCCGAACTCGGCTCCGCCGCCGGGGAGATCAGGTCGCTGCTGGACATGCGGTGGGGCGCCTGACCTCCCCCACGGCGCTGTACGGTTCCCGGCTCTGTGCGGCGGGCCGCGGCTGTGCCATGCTGCACCGGCCAGCACCGTCCTCCGAGGGGGAACCCCGTGATCCGCCGGATCTCCGCACTCCTGGTCGCCGCCGCGGCCCTGCTGTCCGTCGCGGCGACGGCGGCGACGACCCACGACCGGCACGCCTCGACCTCCGTCGTCGCCGAGGAGGCCGAGGACTCCACCGCGGGCGGACACACGCCGAACCGCTCGGAGCCGACCGGCCGTTGAGCCCACCGGCCGGCCGGCCGGCTCAGGCGGGTCGGCTCAGGACGGCCGGTTCAGGCGGGTCGCTGGGCCCAGGCCGCGAGGGCGCGGCCGACGTCCCGGATGGCGTGCACGGCGGCCCGTTCGGTGCTGGGCCCGAGCGCCACGTCCCAGTGCGCGACGACCGCGTAGGCCACCCGGCGGGCGCCCACGATGACGCCCGCGTCGGCCCGTACCCCGGTGTCCGTGCCGGTCTTGTTGGCGACCAGCAGGCGGCCGGGCAGCGGTGCGGGAAAGCCGGGGGCGAACGGGTCGTGGTCGATCAGCGCGGGCACCAGGCCGTGGTCGGTGTTGGCGCGCATCCAGCCGAGCAGCCGGGCCGAGGCGGCCGGGCCTGCCATCGTGCCCCGGACCGCGAGGGCCACCAGCCGGGCCAGGTCGCGGGCGGTTCCGGTGGCGAAGACCGGCGGAACGTCCGGCCCGCGCTCGTCGCGCACCCGGTCGTGCAGGGTGAGCCGTTCCAGTCCGAGCTCGCGCGCCAGCCGGGCGGTGGCCGGCAGGCCGACCAGCCGCAGCAGGGCGTTGGTGGCGGTGTTGTCGCTGACCGCGGCGGTCAGCCAGGCCAGGTCCTCCACCGTCCAGTCGGGGCGGCTCAGCCGGCCGAGCAGGCCGGTGCCGCCGGTGACGTCCTCGGGGAGGATCTCCACCGGCTGTCCGGCCGTCAGTTCCCCGGATTCCAGCCGCCGGGCGACCTCGGCGAGCAGCAGCAGCTTGGAGGCGCTGGCGACGGGCAGGACGACGGTGTCGTCCACCCCGACCGCGCCGGCGTCGACTCCACCGTCCGCCTCGGCGGCGTCCACGTCGACGGCGGCCACCGCGAGGGTCAGCGGCAGGGCCGCGGAGCTGCGCGCGGCGGCGGCCACCTGGGCGAGGCTCATCGGACCCGCACCACCTCTCCGGCCCGGGTCGCGGTCGGCCGGCCGCCGCGCACCGCGACCCGCCCGGCCACCACGACGGTCTCCACGCCCACCGGCGGCAGCAGCGGCCGCTCGAAGGTCGCGCCGTCCAGGACGGCCGCCGGGTCGAGCACCACCAGGTCCGCGACGGCGCCGTCCCGAACCACGCCGCGCCCGGCCAGCCGGAACCGTTCGGCGGGCAGGCCGGTCATCTTGTGCACCGCGAGCTCCAGCGGCAGCAGCCCCTGTTCGCGCCCGTAGTGGCCGAGCACCCGGGCGAAGCTGCCCGCCCAGCGGGGGTGCGGGCGGCCGGGTTTGGGCACCCCGTCCGAGCCGATCATCGACAGCGGGCTGGCCAGCACCCGGCGGACGTCGTCCTCGCGCATCGAGTGGCTGATGATGGTCACCTCGCCCTGCGCCTCCAGCAGCAGGTCGCAGACGAGGTCCACCGGGTCGGCGCCGCGCTCGGCGGCCAGGTCGGCGATCCGGCGGCCCTCGGCCGTCCGGCGGGCGGGCGCGGCGGCCACCGAGATCAGGTCCCAGCCGCCGTTGCCGACGGTGTTCTCCCAGCCCTCGACGCCGTGCGCGATGTCCGCCCGGATCCGGTCCCGCACCTCCTTGCTGCGCAGCCGCTCCAGCAGCGCGGCCGGCCCGCCCTCGCTGGTCCACGGCGGCAGCATGGCGTGCAGCACGGTGCTGCCGGCGGTGTACGGGTAGACGTCGCAGAGCACGTCCACGCCCTCGGCGCGGGCCTGCTCCAGGCGCGGCAGGGTCCGCAGGGTGGCGCCCCAGGCGTGCCGCCCGGCGGTCTTGTGGTGGGAGACCTGGAGCGGGGCGCCGGAGCGCACCGCGATCTCCAGCGCCTCCTCCAGCGCCTTCTCCACCTGGGACATCTCGTCGCGCAGGTGCGTCACGTACGGCTTGCCGTGCCGCGCGGCGACCTTCGCCAGGGCCACGATCTCCTCGGTGTCCGCGTAGACGCCGGGCGGGTAGATCAGCCCGGTGGAGAGTCCGGCCGCGCCCTGGGTCAGCGCCCGGTCGAGCAGCCCGCACATGGCGGCCAGCTCCTGGCCGGTGGGCGGGCGGTCCTCGAAGCCCATCACTCCGGCGCGCAGCGTGCCGTGGCCGACCAGCGAGGCGATGTGGTTGCGGCGCAGTTCGGGCCGCTGGCCGGCGGCGAAGGCGTCGAAGTCCTCGGCTGGCAGCACCGGTCCGAGGCCGAAGGAGACCCGCAGGTGCTCGGCCAGTTCGGGCAGCCGCCCGGGCAGCGCCGGGAACAGGCTGATCCCGCAGTTGCCGCTGATCTCGGTGGTGACGCCCTGGAGCAGCGGGGCCAGCCGCAGTTCGTCCAGGGCGTCGCCGTCGGTGTGGGTGCCGCCGCCGAAGGGGGCGGCGAGCGCGTCCGAGTGGGTGTGGACGTCGATGAAGCCGGGGGTGACGACCCGCCCGGTGACGTCCAGGGTCTCGGCCGCGGTCACGGCGGTGCCGGGCGGCAGTACGGTGACCCGGCCGTCGGCGACGGCGAGGTCGGCCGGGCGGGCGGGCGCCCCGGTGCCGTCCACCAGGGTGGCGCCGCGCAGCAGCAGGTCGACCGGGGTCGTGGTCACGTCCGCTCCCATCAGTCCCATCGCTCCCATCAGAGCACCGTCGAGAGGAAGGCCCGGGTGCGGTCGTGCCGCGGGGCGGTGAACACCTCGGCCGGGCTGCCGGCCTCCACGACGGCACCCTGGTCCATGAAGACGACCCGGTCGGCGACCTCGCGGGCGAAGCCCATCTCGTGGGTGACGACGATCATCGTCATGCCGCTGCGGGCGAGGTCGCGCATCACCCCGAGCACTTCGCCGACCAGCTCCGGGTCGAGCGCGGAGGTGGGCTCGTCGAAGAGCATCAGGGTCGGCTCCATGGCCAGCGCCCGGGCGATCGCCACCCGCTGCTGCTGGCCGCCGGAGAGCTGGGCCGGGTAGTGGTCGGCGCGGTCGGCCAGGCCGACCCGGGCGAGCAGTTCGCGGGCCCGGCGCTCGGCCTCCCCGCGGGGGCGGCCCTTGACCGCGATCGGGCCCTCCATGACGTTCTGGAGCGCGGTGCGGTGCGGGAAGAGGTGGAAGCGCTGGAAGACCATGCCGATCCGCTCGCGCTGGTGGCGGATGTCGCGCGGCCGGCGCTCGCGCAGCCTGCTGCCGGAGGCGCCGTACGGCTCGTAGCCGACCGGTTCGCCGTCCACCTCGATCCGCCCGGCGTCGATCTTCTCCAGGTGGTTGAAGCAGCGCAGCAGGGTGGACTTGCCGGAGCCGGAGGGGCCGATCACGCAGAGCACCTCCCCCGCCCGGACCTCCAGGTCGATGCCGCGCAGCACCTCCAGGTCCCCGAACCGCTTGCGCACCTTCCGGGCCGACAGGACCACCTCGGCGGCCGGCTTCCCCAGGTCCGTGGTCGTCACTTGACCTCCCCCTTCTTCACGCGCTTTCCCGCTCCGCCGCGCCCCGGGCGCAGGTTGGCCAGCACCCGGCGGTGCAGCGCCGGCGGGGCGCCGGCCGGGTTGAACCTCCGCTCCACCGCGTGCTGGGCGACGCTCGCGACGGTGGTGAGAACCAGGTACCAGATGGACGCGACGATCAGCAGCGCGATCACCTCGAAGTTGGCGAGGTAGAGGTGCTGAGAGACGGTCATCAGGTCGGCGCCGGCGATGACGGAGACCAGCGAGGTGGTCTTCAGCATCGAGATGAACTGGTTGCCGAACGGCGGGATGATCACCCGCATCGCCTGCGGCAGCACCACCCGGGTGAGGATCTGCCGGTTGGACATGCCCAGCGAGGCGCCCGCCTCGCGCTGCCCGGGGTCGACGCTCTGGATGCCGGCCCGGACGATCTCGGACATGTAGGCGCCCTCGTTGATCGACAGGCCGAGCAGCGCCGCCACGAAGCCGGTGATCAGGGTGTTGGACTGCCAGCTGACCAGCTTGGGCCCGTCGAACGGGATGCCGATGCTGATCTCCGGGAAGAGCAGCGCCAGGTTGAACCAGAAGATCAGCTGTACCAGCAGCGGGGTGCCGCGGAAGAACCAGGTGTACGCGCCGGCGGTGGTCCGCAGCACCGGGCTGTCGGACAGCTGCATCACCGCGGCCACCACGCCGATGACGATGCCCACCACCTGGGAGATCAGGGTGAGTTGGACCGTCACCCAGAGCCCTTCCAGGATCACGCCGTCGAACTGGTACTTGGCGACGATGTCCCAGTGCAGATTGGGGTTGACGATGACGGTCCAGGCGAGCCAGACGGCGACGAAGGCGGCAGCCAGCACGGCGAACCAGCGTGCCGGGCGGGGCCGGCCGGTCACTTCGAAGGCCAGGTCGTCGTCGACGGGGCCCGCGGCGGCCGTTCGGGGTGCCGGGGCGGGCGTCGCGGGGGCGGCGGGGATCGCGGGCTCGGCGGGGATCGCGGGCTCGGCGGGCGTCGCGGGGTCGGCGGGGATCCCGGGGTCTCTCATGTCGGTGCTCATCTCGTCGGTGCCGCCGTTCTCACTGCGCCGCGTTGACGGTGGCGCGCTCCACCGCGCTGCCGCCGACCTGGTAGGCGTCCAGCACCTTGCGGTACTCACCGCTCTCGATCAGCTCCTGGAGCGCCTTCTGCACCGCGTCGCGCAGCCCGGCGTCCTTCTTCGCGACCGCGATGCCCCACGGCGCCGTGCCGTACTGCTCCGGCAGCACCTCGTAGGAGCCGCTGTTCTGCACGAACATCTGCGCCACCGGGTAGTCCACGATCGTGGCGACGGCCCGCTCGCTGTCCAGCTGGAGCAGCCCGGTCGGGGCGTCCTCGCTCTGCGAGATCGCCATCCTGGTGGCGCACTTGGCGTTCTGCTGCTCGCCGATCTCCAGGTTGGAGCTGCCCTTGGCGAGGACCACCTTCTTGCCGCAGAGGTCCTCGATGGACTTGATGCCCTCGGGGTTGCCCTTCTTCGTCATGATCACGCCGCCGGTGCGGAAGTAGTCGACGAAGTCGACGGCCTGGCGGCGCTGCGCGCTGTCCGTCATGGAGGACATCACCAGGTCGTAGCGGCCTGCCTGGAGGCCGGGGATCAGGCCGTCGAAGGAGGAGTTGGCGAGCTCCAGCTTCAGCCCGAGCCTCCCGGCGACGGCGGCGGCGAGGTCCGGGTCGACCCCGGTCAGCTCGGTGGTGCCGGTCTTGTACATCTCCATCGGCGGGTAGCCGACGGAGGTGGCCACTCTGAGGACGCCGCTCTGCTTGTTCTTCGCCGGGAGCAGCTCGGCGGCGCTCTTCCCGGAGTTCTGTCCGGCCTGCGCCGCGCCGGCGGCCGGGGAGCCGCCCTGGTCGGAGCGCCCGCAGGCGGTGGCGGCCAGGACGACCAGGGACAGTGCGGCCAGACAGCGCAGGGAACGGGGGCGGTTCATCGGCTACTCCCTCGGGCGGTGACGGTGCGCCGATGCTGGCAGCCGGGTCCGGGTGAACGGAAGATGATGAAGCTATTGCTGCCTCACCAACGATTTTTGTACGGCTGACCGCCCTGTCCTGCGGACTTCCGGCCGTGCCCGGCCGTGCCCGACCGGCCGGGTCAGCCGTCAGCCGTCAGCCGTCAGCCGGTCAGCCACGGCGCCTCGGGCAGCTTGGCGTCCGCCTGTCGTCCGGTGAGCTCGACGGTGGTGGGGGTGCCCAGTCCCGGCATCCGCATCGTCACCCGGCGCAGCCCGCCGTCGCCGTCGACCCAGTAGGTCAGCGGCGATCGGGCGCCGTCGGGCGCGGAGCCCTGGGCGCGCGGACCGGCGAAGCGGTCGTAGCCCTTGCCGTCGATCCGCTCCCGGCCCAGCCAGCGGGCCCCGGACTGGGCGAGCAGCAGCGGGTTGTCGGGGCGGTCCGCGCCGAGCTGGACCAGCAGGTTCAGTCCGGCGTCGAGCGGGTCCGCCGTGTAGGTCCGCGGCGACCAGCCCTGGCGTGGGATGCGCTCGGCCTGCTCCCAGGCCGGGGCATCGGTGGCGGGGGCGGTGGCGGTGTCGGTGCCGGCCCGGTCGGGGGCCAGCCCGAGGCCGCCGGTGTCCCAGACGATCAGGCCGTGGTCCAGCTGTCCGCTCGCGCCGGTGGTCCGGTAGCGGCCGACCCCCCGGTGGTTGCGGTAGTCGACGACCCCGTCGACCCGGATGGTGACGCCCCCGCCCTCCTCGGCCGTGAGCGTCACCGCCACCGGGCTCGCCTGGTAGAGGTTCAGGCGCGACAGGGCGAGCCGGCCGGCCTCGTCGGTGGTCACCGGGCGTTCGACGGCCTCGTCGGAGGCTGTCCGGTAGACGGCCACGCCGCCCGCCGCGGCGCCGCACACCACGATCGCGATCAGGGCCTTGAGCCAGTGGGACCGCCGTGGTCCGCGGCCTTCGGCCTTCGTCCTGCGGGACATGCAGCCGCTCCCTTTCCTCGGTCGGACACGACAGTCGGGCGGGCCCGGGGGACCAACGGTCCCACGAACCCGCCCGATCGGGCCCGCTGCCGGGCCCCCTTCACGTACCCCGCGCGAGGCTAGCCGCGCCGGGCGGCCTTGCGCCTGCGGGCCATCAGCACCGTGGCGGTGCCGAGGGCGATCAGCGCCGCCGCGCTGGTCAACACGATCGGCATCCCTTCACCCGCACCGGTGTTGGGCAGGTGCCCGGACACCGGGGGCACCGGGGCCGGGGGCACCGGAGCCGCCGACGTCGGTGCCGGGGTCGGCGTCTCGGTCGGGGTGGGCGTCGGGGTCGGCGTCGGAGTGGGGATCAGCTTGTTGACGGCCGTCACCTCCACACCGGCGTCGAGGTTGGCCGAGGTGAGCTTCAGCGGGCCGAAGACGGTGACCTCCGGCGCCGCGTAGCCGTCCGGCGGGCTCAGCTCCTGCCAGTAGTACGTCCCCGGCACCCCGGTGCCCTGGCAGATGCCGTCGGCCCCGGTCGTGCAGGGCTCGCCGACCTTGGTGTCGGTCTTGGCGTCGGGCTTGTCGCCGGTCGGCTGGAGCCCGTCGGTCCCGTTGGTCTCGTGCCACAGCTGGAACTTGGCGCCGGCCAGCGGCTTGCCGTCCTGGTCGTGCTTGACCAGGCGCAGCGCACCCTCCTGCAGCCGGAAGCCGAAGTCGTAGGTGTGGTCGTTCTCGCCGGGGCCGCCGGTGGTCAGCGCCCGCTCCGGGAACCTGCCGTCCTTCGGAACGATGCCCTTGGAGTCGATGAAGTGGTTGTCACCGACGTCGTGGTCGGTCGGCACCCACTGGAAGAGGGGGCCGTCCTTGGCGTAGTCCGCCGGGTTGTCCAGCTTGATCGTGTACTTGGTCCTCGGCTTGAGGCCGCCCTCGACGTTGCTGTCGTCGAAGTAGTACTCGCCGCGCTTGGTCGTCTTGGTCGTACCGACGAGCTTCCCCGACTCGTCGTACAGGTGGACGGTGGCACCGGGCACCGGCTTCTGGCCCGGCAGTTGGAGGCCGCTGCGCTCGGGGTCGTACCAGACCCGGTTGCCGATCTGGAGCGGCGCCTGGTCGCAGAGCACCTCCAGGTCGCCCATCGCGGCGCCCTTGCCGAACGGCGGGATGCCCGGGCCCGTGTTGAGCCGCACGCCGCCGTCCGCCTTGCCGTCGCGCTTCTGGAAGGCGCTGCCGTAACCGAAGGCCTGGCTGTCGCTGTCGTAGCCCGAGGCCACGATGGAGTCCTCGACCTTCGAGAACGCCATCCCGGCGTTGGCGGGGTTGTTGTGGCCGATCCGGGCGTTGTCGAAGAACCGCTGGCCCCGGGTCTTGGACCCGCAACCCAGGTTGGTGTCCAGCACGTACGTGCCGTTCTCCAGGCAGGCCTTGAGGAGGTCACCGCCGGGCAGCACCTTGGACATCGCGCTGCCCGTCGGACTGGCCGCTGACTGGTCGCCGAA
Source organism: Kitasatospora sp. NPDC054795 (assembly GCF_053611565.1). Classification (NCBI taxonomy): domain Bacteria; kingdom Bacillati; phylum Actinomycetota; class Actinomycetes; order Kitasatosporales; family Streptomycetaceae; genus Kitasatospora; species Kitasatospora sp. NPDC054795. Next base: position 21,927 of record NZ_JBSHAP010000066.1, on the reverse strand, counting down.
GCGGTCCCGGAAGGCGAGCAGCATCGAGCCGTCGGTCTCGAAGGCGATCTCGGCCACCGCCGGCTCGGGGTTGGCCAGGTAGTTGGCCCCGCAGGCCTGGCCGTTCTGGGTGGTCGGGAAGGTGTCCTGCCACGGGAACCAGCTCGTGCCCGGGCACGGGCCGCCGACCGTGGTGCCGCGCGGGTAGTCGAGCGGCTGGTTCAGCACGGCCGGCTTGAACGCGCCGGTGGACAGGTCGAACGGCAGCACCACGGCGCGCAGGTCCGAGGCCTTGCCGGTGGACTCGCCCGAGCAGACGCCACCGAGGAAGCCGGTGCCGTCCTGGATGCCGAGGCCGTACGGACGCCAGTCCCCCGGCGCCGGGCAGCCCGGGTCCGGGATGGCGTAGGCGGCCTTGGGCGTGGCCGCCGTCGCCGCGGTGGCGTCGTAGCGGTAGAGCTTGCGGTCGTGCAGGTTGACGACGAACAGGTCCTTGCCGTCGTCGGTGATCTTGATGCCGCCGAGGCTCTCCTTGCCGACCGCGGCCAGGAATCCGTCGTCGTTGCCCGGGCTGTGCGGGGTGGTGCCCGCGTCCGGGACGGTGGCGAACAGCGTGGTCTTCTTCGTCGCCCAGTCGGTGACGTAGATCCCGCCCGGGCCGCCGGAACCGTAGCCGGTGGTCCGCTTGGCCTGGGCCGAGGAGAACACCCGCCGGTCGGCCTTGTTCCAGGCGATGCCGTAGAGGTTGCCGGTCTGCCCGGCCGTGGCCACGTCGGTCAGGGTGAAGCCGGTACCGGCCGTTCCGCGGGATTCGTACGGGAAGGACACCAGCGTGTGCTGGGCGTCCCCGTCCTGGGGCGGGTTCTGACAGGTCGACACCAGCGGCGCGTTCTTCTGGCAGTAGTCACCCGGGCTCCAGAGCCCCGTGGTGATCTCCACCTTCTTGCCGCCGGAGAGGTCGACGAACTCCTCGTTGGAGCTCAGCTTGTTCGCCCCGCCGTCCAGGCCCTCGCGGGAGGCGAAGGCCGGATAGAGCACGCCCGGCTTCGGATTCACCACCTGGACCCGGTACTTGCCGCCGGTCAGCTTGCTCGCGGCCGGTGCCAGCGTCACCGTGCCGTCCGCCGCGGTGGTGCCCTCGACGGAGGCCCCGGCCTCGTCGGTGAGCGTCACCTTCACGCCCGCCATGCCCGATTCCAGCCCGGGCGTCCACACACCGTCGGTGTCCACGGCCCGGATCACATGGACCGCCACCGTGCCGTCGCCGGTCTGGGGGAAGGCCGGAGGGGCCGCCGCCAGGGACCAGGAACCGGCCAGGACGGCCAGCGTCACCGCGCCGCCCGCGGTGCGAAGGCCCGCGGCACGGCGGCCGGGTGGGCCCGTCCGCCGCCCGCCGGTGCCGCGCGCGGCACCGGCGGTTCGTTCACTCGTCGTCGTCATCCCTGCTCTCATCGTGAAGTTGGGCCTGCCGCCCGATCCCGGGAACGAGCATCCGGGAGTGGCGGAAAGCCGCCATTGTTAACGGGAGCTTAAAGGGACTTCGCATAAGTTCGCCAAGGAACCAGGAACTTTGACCCGGCATCAGACGTTACGAGGCCGTCACCGTCGTGCGGCTCACTCCCACCCGCACGCTGTTGACCAGCGACAACCGGCCCGCCACGGCCCGCCGCCGACGATCGTCACCGTCCCACGCCGTTGACCGTCGAACACGCTTCCCGCCGGAACCCCGCCCACCGGCCCCGACTCACCCGCCCCACACACAACTTAAGCAACACTCGCGCACCGATTGGCCCCGGTGCGGGGCGGACTGGCACGATGGCCGAATGCGCATTCTGGTCATCGGCGGCACCCGCTTCATCGGTCTCCACTTCGCCGAGGCGGCGCTGGCCGCCGGGCACGAGGTCACGGTACTGCACCGCGGCCGCTCCGGCGCCGGGCTGCTCCCGGACGCCACCCACCTGATCGCCGACCGCGACGCCGACCTGTCCGCGCTGCGCGGCCGCAGCTGGGACGCCACCGTCGACCTCTGCGCCTACTTCCCGCGCCAGGTGCGGGAGTTGGCCGCAGCACTCGATCCCGGCGCGGCCGGGCGCTACCTCCTGGTCTCCTCGCTCTCGGTGTACGACGTCCCGGCCGCCCCGGGTTTCGCCGAGGACTCCCCGCTGCTTCCCGCCGACGGCCCGGAGGCCGCGGAGGTCACCGTCGAGAGCTACGGCGTCCTCAAGGTCCAGTGCGAGCGCACCGCCCGGGAGTCCTTCGGTCCGCAGACGCTGCTGGTCCGCCCGACGTACGTGATCGGCCCCCGGGACTACACCCACCGCTTCGACTACTGGGTGGAGCGCCTCACCCGGGGTGGCGAGGTGCTCGCCCCGGGCCGGCCGGACGCCCCGCTCCAGGTCGTCGACGTCCGCGACCTCGCCGCCTGGATGCTCGCCCTGCTGGAGCGGGGCGCCTCCGGCGCCTACCACGCCGCCACTCCCCCGCCGTTCGGCCTGGGGGACCTGCTCGACGCCGTCGCCTCGGCGGTCGCCCCGCCCGGCACCAGCCTCACCTGGGTGTCCGAGGACTTCCTGCGCACCGCCGGCGTCCCGGAGCGCGCCCTGCCGCTGTGGCCCGCCGCCCCGGAGATCCGCGCCACCAGCACCGCCGATCCGGCCGCCGCCCTCGCCACCGGGCTGACTCTCCGCCCGGTGGCCGACAGCGCCCGGGACATCCAGCCGTTCGAACACGTACCGGGCACCCTCGACCCCGCCCGGGAGGCCGAGCTGCTCGACGCCTGGCACCGGCGGTAGCCACCTCCCCACCGGCCACCGGCGCGGGCCGACCGCCGCCCCGCAGCAGCCGGTCCGGCCCCGGCCCGGACATCTCCCGGGCCGGGGCCCACGCGGAGCCCCGCCGCCCGGCCGCAGGCCGCCCCGGCCCGCGACGCCGCTCAGCCCGCGACGGGCGGGTTGAGCCGGGCGAAGGCCTCCTGCCGGCGGTACGGGAAGTACGGGTACGGCGCGGTGCGCGCGCTCGCCGCGTCCAGCCGGGCCACCTGGTCCTCCGTCAGCGCCCAGCCGACCGCGCCGAGGTTCTGGCGCAGCTGCTCCTCGTTGCGGGCTCCGATGATGACCGAGGAGACGGTCGGACGGCGCAGCAGCCAGTTGATCGCCACCTGGGGGACGGTGCGGCCGGTCTCGGCGGCGACCTCGTCCAGTGCGTCGACCACCCGGTACAGCAGCTCGTCCTCCACCGGCGGGCCGTAGTCGGCGGTGTCGTGCAGCCGGCTGCCGTCCGGGAGCGGCTGCCCGCGGCGGATCCTCCCGGTGAGCCGGCCCCAGCCGAGCGGGCTCCAGACCAGGGCGCCCACGCCCTCCTCCCGGGCGAGCGGCATCAGCTCCCACTCGTAGTCGCGGCCGACGAGCGAGTAGTAGACCTGGTGGGCGGCGTACCGGGGGCGGCCGTGCCGGTCGGCGAGGGCGAGGGACTTCATCAGCTGCCAGCCGGAGAAGTTGGAGACGCCGGTGTAACGGATCTTGCCGGCCCGGACCAGGTCCTCCAGGGTCGCGAGCACTTCCTCGATCGGGGTGCCGGCGTCGTAGGCGTGCAGCTGGAAGAGGTCCAGGTGGTCGGTGCCGAGGCGGCGCAGCGCGTCGTCCACGCTCCGCAGCAGCCGGGCGCGGGAGGTGCCGGCGTCCTGCGGGCCGTCGCCGGTGGGCAGTCCGGCCTTGGTGGAGATCAGCACCTGGTCGCGGCGGCCGCGGATCGCCTGGCCGAGCACCTCCTCGGAGGCGCCGTCGGAGTAGACGTCGGCGGTGTCGAAGAGGGTGACACCGGCGTCGATGGCGATGTCGAGCAGCCGACGGGCCTCCTGGACGTCGGTGGTGCCCCAGGCGCCGAACAGCGGGCCGCGGCCGCCGAAGGTGCCGGTGCCGAGGCTGAGCGCGGGCACCTTGAGCCCGGACGCGCCGAGCCGGCGGTACTCCATGTCGGTGGCGATGGTCATGACGGTTCTCCCCTCGGAGCCCCTAATGGGACTCCCGTTCCGTTAGGATGCCCTGAACCTAGCAGACCCCGGACTTCTAATGGAACAGGAATCCCGTTAATGGCCGTCGAGCCCTCCACGCCCGAGCCCTCCACACCCGGCACGGTCCGCCCCGGCGGCCGGACCGCCCGGGTCCGCGCCGCCGTCCTGCGCGCCGCCGAGGACGCCCTGGTCGAGCACGGCTTCGGCGGCCTCGACCTCGGCGACATCGCCCAGCGGGCCGAGGTCGGACGCACCACCGTCTACCGCCGCTGGGGCAGCACCACCGCCCTGGTCGCGGACCTGCTCGCGGACATGGCCGAGCAGTCGCTGCCGCGCACCGACAGCGGCTCCCTCGCCGGGGACCTGCGGGCCAACGCCCGGCTCGTCCAGCGCACCCTGGCCGACCCGCGGCAGGGCGCGCTCTTCCGCGCCGTCCTCGTGGCGGCGACCTGCGACCCGGACGCGGCCGAGGCCCTGCGGCACTTCTACCGGCGCCGGGTCGAGGAGTGGGCGCCGTGCGTCACCGCGTCCGTCGAGCGCGGCGAGCTCCCGCCGGACACCGACGGGTGCGAGGTCGTGCGGGCGGTCTCGGCGCCGCTCTACTACCGGATGCTCACCACCGCGGAGCCGCTGGACGAGGCGTCCGCCGACCGTGCGGCGGAGGCCGCCGAGGCGGCGGCCCGGGCCGGGGCGTACCGGCGCCGGGACGCGTAGGGCCGGTACGCCCCGGACGCGAACGGCCGGTCCCCGGGGACGCGAACGGCCGCACAGCGCCGAAGCGTTGTGCGGCCGTCGGGCCCGGGTGGGCCGAGGTGGGCCCGGAGGAGGCCGGGAGAGCGCAGGAAGGGCCGGGAACGCCCCGGGGCGTCAGCCCTCGTCCAGGTCCTCGTACTCCTCGCGCAGGTTCTCCAGCAGGCCCACCCAGAGGTCCGACTCGTCCGGCCCCTGCCCCGCCGCGGCCACACGCGCGGAGAACTCGTCCAGTGCGGCCCTGGCGTCCCCACCGCGGATCCGGCCCTCCAGGCGGGCCAGCAGCGCCAGCGCGCCGATCACCCCGGGCAGCGAGTCGGCCGCCCGGCCGCCGTAGCCGCTCCCGTGGTCCCAGCCGTTCGGGTCGTAGATCCGCACGGCGCCGGTGTCGCCGGCCACCATCAGGTGCTGGTCGTCGAACCTGCCGACGCAGTACCCCCAGTTGCTCGGCGGGGTGTCGTCGTCCGGCGTGCGCTCGCCGAACAGCTCGTCCAGGTCCGCCTCCCACATCCCGCGCCCGGGCAGCTTCGTGGCGTCGAAGCCGAGGAATTCCAGTTCGACGGCCGGCACGCCGACCTCGCTCAGGAACGCCCGGGCCTCCTCCGACGTCAGCCGCTCGGGCAGCGCCGCGGGCTCGGGCCGCCACAGCGTGCCGGGGCCGAAGCAGGACTCCAGCCAGGCCGCGCCGGGGTTCCGGACGGCGGCCGTCAGCTCGGCGTCGGTCGTGGTCATCGGTGCGTCTCCCCCGGTCGGAACGGTACTCCGGCGCCATTCAAGCGCACCGCTCCGACAGCGGGGGCCGCCGGGGGGCGCTCCCCGACGGCCCTTCCGGGGCTCCGGCCCGACGGCCTAGAAGAAGCCGTCGTCCTCGTAGTAGTTGTTGACGACGACCTGCGGGTCGTCGTCGAAGGCCTCGTTCAGCAGCGCTCCGCCGACCAGGCCGGCCGCGCCGGCACCGATCAGCGCACCGGTGCCGAAGCGACGCCCGCCCTGGGCCTGCTGGCCGGGCACCTGCGGCTGGCCCTGCTGGACCGGCTGCGGGACCGGCTGCGGGTAGCCGGCCGGCTGCGGGGTGTAGAACGGCGGCACGTTGGTCTGCACCCGCTGGGCGCAAGCCACACAGGCCTCGATCTGGCGCGGCACGCCCCACTGCGGCGACCAGTACACCGCCGTGGTGCCGGCGCCGTGCGAGGGGTCGAAGAAACACGTCACGGGGGAACTCCCTGGTCCTGGCGGGGTCGTCGGAACGGCGGGTACGGCGGCGGGCAGCACGGCCGGCACCGCGGCCGCTACCGGCGGCGCGGGCAGCGCTGCGGGCGGCACGGGCAGCGCTACGGGCGGCTTCACCGGGGCGGGCGCGGCGGCGGGCGCCGGCTGCAGGACGTCCACGCCGAAGTCGGCGGCGATGCCCGCGAGCCCCGCGGCGTACCCCTGCCCGACCGCACGGAACTTCCAGTCCGCGCCGTGCCGGTACAGCTCGCCGAACACCATCGCCGTCTCGCTGCCGGCCTCCGGCGCCACGTCGTACCGGGCCACCTCGGCGCCGGTGTCCGCGTCGACGACCCGGATGTGGGCGCCGCGGACCTGCCCGAAGGACTGCCGCCGCTGCGCCGCGTCGTAGATCGCCACCGCGAAGACGATCTTCTCCACTCCGGCGGAGACCTCCTCGAGCCGGACCTCGATCTGCTCGCGGTCGGAGCCGCCGCCGGACCCGCCCCGGTGCCGGACCGAGCCGTCCGGGCTCTGCAGGTTGTTGAAGAAGACGAAGTGCTGGTCCGAGGCGACCTTCCCGTCCGCCCCGCAGAGCAGCGCGCTGGCGTCCAGGTCGTACCCGGCTCCGGCCGTCCAGCCGAGGCCCACCCGGACCACCCTCAGCCCGGGGGCCTGCTTGCCCAGGGAGACGTTGCCGCCCTTCGTCAGGGCCACGCTCATGGAACTCCTCCACCACCGTACGAGTACCGCTGTTCGACCACGACAACGCTGTAGAAGTTGGCTCGGTTCCCGGTCGAACCATCAGTTTTCCGTCAAGGCCGGAACAGCGCCCCACCAGCGGCGGAACACCGTCCGGCCGCCCCGGCGGCAGCCGTCCCGGCAGCGGGGGACGCCGGGGCGGCGCTCTGGCGGGCCGTCAGGTCCGGACCTATTGTCAGCGGACATGACATATCTACGCCGCGCCGCCGGACTGGCCGCCGCGCTCACCGGAACGCTCGCCGCCCTGCTGGCCCCGGCCGCCGCCCAGGCCGCCCCGGCCGGCTGCCGCACCTCCGCCACGGTGCCGCTGGACGCCGAGCAGGCCCGCCTCCAGGACGCCCGCACGACCGGCTTCACCGAGCGCTCCGGCCTGGGCGAGCTGCCCGGGGGCTTCCCTTCCGCCCTGTGCGAGGCCCGCAACGCCCGGCAGGCCGAGCGGGTGGTGACCGCCTGGGGCCGGACCCTCTGGCAGGCCGGCCTGGACCGCGCCCAGGGCCGGCGGCCGAGCGGCGAACTGCCCGCCCGGGACGACCGCCCGCTGTACTGGACCAGACTCGCCATGACCGTCCAGCTCGCCCGCTGGCAGCCCCGGTTCGGCGTCGACCACGCCGCGCTGCGGTCCCGTTTCGAGGACGCCTCGCGCGGCCTGAACGACGGCTTCGACTCCGCCCGCGGCGTCCGGCGGATCTTCGTCAGCGGCTTCGACCCGTTCGGCCTGGACACCGAGCCGCGCCGCGCCAACCCCTCCGGCTCGGCCGTCCTGCAGTTGCACGGGCAGCGGATCACGCTCGCCGACGGCAGCACCGCGGAGGTCCGGGCGGTCGTGCTGCCCGTGCGCTACGGGGACTTCGACGGGGGCATCGTGGAGCGCGCCTTCGCCCCGCACCTGCGGCCGGGCCGGCAGTCCGCCGACCTGATCACCAGCATCAGCCAGGGCTACCCGGGCAAGTTCACCCTGGAGGAGTGGGCCGGGCGCGCCCGCTCCGCCGACCCGGCGACCGACAACGCCGCCGCGCTCTCCGGCGGCACCACCCAGCACCCGGTGGACGCCCCGGGGCTGGCCCCCGGGCCGCAGTTCGTCCGCACCACCCTGCCGACCGACGCCATGAGGGCCGTCCAGCAGCCCTACCCGGTACTGCTCAACACCTTCGTCACCGAGATCCCGGCGGGCGCCACCGCCCCCGTGTTCCGGCCGGACGGCCCCACCCCCGGTTCCCGCGCGGTCTCCGGTGGCGGCGGCGGGTACCTCTCCAACGAAGTCGCCTACCGCTCCAACCGGCTGCGCACGATCCTCGCCCCGGGCCTGCCCGGCGGCCATCTGCACACCCCGGTCCTGACCGGCCTGCCGGCCGACCCGAACCTGCTCACCGCACCGGAGTTCGAGCGGAACGAGACCGCGATCGGCGACGAGGTGCGGGCGATCCTGAGCGCCGCCCGGCTCTGACGGACCGTCCGGGGCGGGCGCCGGCGCACCGGCCCGCCCCCGGACGCCCGTTCAGACCGGGTCGGCGAAGCGGGTGCCCACCGCGCGGGCGCGCGACTCGGCGATCTCGGCGTAGGCGGCGTCGCGCCCCGCCCAGTGCGAGCCCTCGACGGACTTGCCGCGCTCCAGGTCCTTGTAGACCAGGAAGAAGTGGGTGATCTCCAGCAGGTCGAACCCGCGCAGGTCGTCGATGTCCCGCAGGTCCGCGTAGCGCGGGTCGCGGGACGGGACGCAGAGCACCTTCTGGTCCGGGCCGCGCTCGTCGCGCATCACCCACATGGCCACCGCCCGGCAGGTCCGCACGCAGCCGGGGACGGCCGGCTCGCCGCCGAGCACCAGGGCGTCCAGCGGTTCGCCGTCGCCGCCGAGGGTGCCCTCGACGAAGCCGTAGTCGGCCGGGTAGCGGGTGGCCGTGAAGAGGGTGCGGTCCAGGCGGATCCGGCCCGCCGCGAAGTCCATCACGTACTTGTTCCGCGACCCCTGCGGGATCTCGATCATGACCTCGAACTCCACCGCGGCCTCCTCCTCGGCTCCTGGGGGAATTGTCCGCCGTCCGGACGGCCATCGAAAGCACCCCCGCCGTTCGACCGGCGCCGCCACCCCCCGGCGCGAACGCCCCCCGCCCCGGACGGGCACCCGCGCCACCCACACACGCACCCCCAGCCGCACCCGCACCCGCACCCGCCGCAGCGGCCCGTATCGGCCCAGGTCTCGATTGTGCGGCGGAACCGACGGCCCGACAGTTCTTCGTCCACGATTCCCCTACCGTGACGCCTGCAACAACCGTCACCACGCAAGAGGGGGCACGCCCATGTCCCGGAGCCGGAAGCTCCACCGCCTCAGCAACCCCGACGCCGACGAACGCCGCGCCCAGCGCGCGCTGTTCCGTCACCTCCGCGACGACACCAACGCCAACCGCGGCCGGATGGCCAGGCGCGTCCGCGAACTCCAACTCCTGCTGGCGATGGACCCGGTCGAGTTCGAGGGCCTCATCGGCCGGCTGATGGAGGCGATGGGCATGAAGGTCGAGCTCACCGCCCGGTCGCGGGACGGCGGCGTGGACGTCCGCGGCATCGACCCGGACCCGTTCCGGGGCGGCAACGTCATCGTGCAGGTGAAGCGGTACCGGGACACGGTGACGCCCTCCGCGGTGCGGGACCTGTACGGGACGCTGCGGCACGACCGGGACGCGACCAAGGCCGTCCTGGTCACCACCAGCAAGTTCGGCCCCAGCTCGCACCAGTTCGTCGCGGGCAAGCCGATCAGCCTGATCAACGGCTCCGAACTGGTCGGGCTGCTCAGGCACCACGGCTTCGACGAGGTGTTCGCGGACGCCCAGGACGAGGCCTCCGCCACGGCCGGCGCCCTGGACGGCCTGCCCGCGATCGAGGTGGCCACCGAGCCCTCCCGGCTGCTCCTGCACTGGACCGGGGAGGAGGAGTACGACATCGCCGCGTTGGTCTGCACGGGTAACGCGGCGCTCTCCGACGACCACCTGGTCTTCTACAACAACGGCTCGACGCCCGACGGTTCGGTGCGGCTGGTGACCGGCTACGGAGACGCGAACGCCTGCCTGATGGTCGACTTCGACGCGCTGCCCGCCGAGGTCGACCGGCTGGTCGTCATCGCCGCCGCCGACACCGAGAACCACCCCGGGGCCACCATGGGCGGATTCGCCGGGCCGGCGCTGATCCTGGAGGCGGGCTCCGGGCAGGACGCGGCCGTGGTGCACCTGGCGGACGGCGCGGAGACCAACACCGCGATGCGGCTCGGCCGGTTCGACCGCGATCCCTCCGGGGACTGGGAGTTCACCCCGGCGCTCGCCGGGTACCCGGGTGGGCTGCGCCAGGCCGTGACCGCGTACGGGCTGGAGGTCGTGGACGCGTGACGGCGCGGGGCACCCGGCCGCCACCGGGTGCCCCGCAGTTCGACTCTCGTCGTCTCGTCGCAACTCTCAGCTCACGATGGGCAGTTCCAGCACCGACCCCCGGTCGCCGCCCCAGCCGATCCGGTAGCCCGCCTGCCCGTCGGCGGGGAGGAGCTGGAAGGAGTCGGGGTTGGCGGCGGCGACGGTGAGCCTGATCCGGTCTCCGGGCCGGAACAGCACCGAGACGGGCTGGAGGTCGATGGTGACGCGCTGGGCGCGGCCCTGCGGGAAGTCCTCGGCGTCCTCGGCCGCGTAGCTGCGCGGGGTGCGCAGCCGGCGCCAGTCCGGGTTGTCGTCGCGATCGGCCACCGCCCGCTCGGTCAGGGCCAGTTGACCCTCCGTCAGATAGGTCACCCGGCCGTCCGGGGCGACGTCCTCCAGGTAGACGTGCAGGGCGCCGCGCGCCGAGCCGGCCAGTCCGGTGACGTCGAGGGCGACCTTGCCGTTGCCGGTGACCCGGGTGTCGGCGGTCAGCGGTGCGGTGGTGTAGCTGAGCAGTTTGGCGTCGACGGCGGCGCGGTCGGGGTAACTGACCTCGTCTCCGCTGAGGTTGGTGTTCCAGCGGTCCAGCGGGCCGGTGCCCGCGGTCGGGTCGAGGCGCAGCAGGTCGGAGCCGCCGCGGCGGTCGTCCGCCAGGCCGCCGAGGGTGCCACCCGCGCCGAGGGGGAACCGCTGGGTGCGGGTACCGGGCACCGGCCAGCGGGTGGTGGTGCGCCAGACGCCCTCGTTGAAGGTGTAGTAGTGCACCTGCCGGCGTCCGTCGGGGCGGGCGTTCCCCCGGACGTAGCGGTCGAAGAAGTCGACCACGCGCCGGTCGTTCTCCTCGTGTTCCCGCGCGGTGAGCGGGCGGGCGGGCTGGAACGGGTCGGCGAGCCAGCCGGCGCCGTGGTTCCACGGGCCGATCCAGTCGTCCTGGGTGTTGGACAGGCCGGTGAACTGGGAGAGCACCCCGTTGGCGGTGCCCGCGTCGAGCCAGCCGGCGCGGGTGAGGACGGGCACCCGGCCGGCCTCGACGGCGTCGGTCCGCTCGCCGACGCTGCCGACCGTCCAGCTCTTCGGGCCGTCCCGGTAGTCGCGGTGGACGCCGGTGTGCGCCATCTCGACGAGGTTGGCGTTGTTCGTGTGCTCGGCGCGCGCGGCGGCGAGCAGGGCCGGGCCGTCGGGCCCGTCGACCGGCCGGGGCTGGAAGCCGGTGAGGCCGACGTCCACGCAGAGCCTGCGGGTCTGCTCGTCGGTCTCGCAGGTGGTGCCGCCGGCCCCGTCGAGGATGCGCAGCAGCAGCGCGTACTGGGCGATCCGCGGTTCGATGAGCACGCCGCCGGGGCGCACCAGGTCCTCGTACGGGTCGAAGTCGTAGGAGATGGGGGCGGCGGCGGTGATGTGGTGGTTGCCGAGGGAGGTGGCGAGCATCGCGGTGTCGCCGCCGTAGGAGATGCCGGTGGTGCCGACCCGGCCGTTGGACCAGGGCTGGGCGGCGATCCAGTCGCTGAGCGGGCCGCTGTCGGCGGTCACGTCGGCGCCGAGTTCGGAGGTGAGGGTGCCGAAGGAGGCTCCGGTGCCGCGCAGGTCGGCGGTCACGAAGGCGTAGCCGCGGGCGGTCCACCGCTCGGCCTCGCCGCTGGTGCCGCCGGGTTGGCCGGCCCGGACCCGGGCCCGCCAGTAGCGCTGGGTGACCAGGATGGTGGGCAGGTGGGCGCCGGCCCGGGTGCCCTCGGGCAGGTAGACGTCGACGGCGAGGCGGACCCCGTCCGGCATGGTCACGTAGCGCGACCGCAGATGCGGCTCGGCGGGCCCGCCGGCCCCCGCGTCGGGCCCGGCGGCGGCCGCCGGGACGACCGAGAGTCCGAGTGCGGCGGCAGCCGCGACCAGCGCCGCCAGCGGGCGGCGCGGTATCCCCCGCCTCATCGGACGGTCGCCTTCCGGGGGCCTTCCTCCGGGCGTACCTCGGCGCCGTCCGGGACCGTCACCGCGGCGGCGTCCCCGGCGTCCGCGCTGTGGAAGGGCTGCCGACCTGCCTGATTGCTCATTGCGACGACCTGGCCTCTCTCGTACGAGCGAGTAGCGTGGTCCCGTCCCCCACCGTCGATGGGACCACGCGCGCCCGGCCGTCCACCAGAGCGTCCTACCCTGAGACGACCCCGATGCGGCCCTGACCCTCCCCGGAGTCCTGGACGTGTCCGGAGTCCTGAACGTGTCCGGAGTCCTGGGAGGGTCCGCCCGCCGGGCCGTCGCCGAAGTCGCGCACCGCCTCGGTGACGATCGCCTCCAGCCGGGCGTGGTGGGCGCCGCGCCAGTAGGCCTGGCCGCAGTCGGCGCACTGGGCGAAGGCGTCGTAGGAGCGCTCGGTGCCGTCCCGCAGCTGCTCGCGCACCGAGGTCTTGGTGGCCGGGTGCAGGGTGCCGTTGCAGGTGGTGCAGCGGCTCCAGGGGGCGAGCGGCGGCGCGAAGCGGGAGAGCACGTCGCGCAGTTGCTCGGCGGGGCGGTGGCTGTAGACGTAGGCGCCGGCCCACAGTTCGCGCCGGCGCAGCAGTCCGCGGTCGCGGGAGAGCATGATCCGCTGTTCGGCGGCCGAGCGGGCGGCCAGGGCGGCGTCGCCGATGTCGGGGTTCTCGTACGCGGCGTCGACACCGAGCAGGCGCAGCCGCCGGGCGAGGGTGCCGAGGTGGACGTCCAGCAGGAAGCGCGCCGGGCCGGGCACGGGCTGCGGCCTGGCCACGGCCAGGACGGCGATCTCCTCGCCGTCGGCCGGCACGTGGGTGTCGGGCACGGCCCGGCCGTCCACCAGCAGGCCGCCGACCTCGGTGAGCGGGACGCCCAACGACTCGACGACGTGGCCGAGGGTGGAGCTGCCGTCGGTGCGCAGCGCGGTGCGGCCGGCCCGCCGGGGCGCGGAGACGAAGAGGTGCAGCTCGGGGGCGAAGTCGAGCCGGATCTGAGGTCGGTCCACGCGGCCAGCATGCCAGCGGGCGGCGGGCCGGGGCCACCGGGTTTCCGGTCCGCTCCCGGGCCCGCCGTCGCGGCCTTCCGGGTCGGGCCCGCCGTCGCGGCTTCCCGGGTCGGCCCCCGACCCGACGTCCCCCGGACGGGGCCCGCCACCGCGGCGTTCGCCGTCAGGCCCCCGGCGACGCGCCCGCGGCCACCGGTGACGGCGGTGGCACCGCGGGGCCGCGGTCCCGCGCCGCCCAGCGGGCGACCGGGCCCATCGCGTACCCCGCCGCGAGGAACACTCCGCCGAGGACCAGCCAGCCGGCCAGGCCCCCGTCCAGCAGCAGCGTGGTGAGCAGCAGCGGCCCGAGGGTGCGGGCGACGGCGACGCCGGTGCCGAAGAAGCCCTGGTACTGGCCGATCCGCCCGGCCGGGGCGAGGTCGAAGGCGATCTGCCAGCTGCCGGCCGACTGCTTCATCTCCCCGGCCACCTGCAGGACGGAGGCGGCGACCAGCAGCGCGCCGACCGCCCAGACCGGCACGTCCAGCGCGGACAGCCCGAAGACGGCGCAGGAGCCGAGCAGCAGCAGCCCGGCGGAGCGGACCGCCCGGGCGGCCGGGTCCAGTCCGGTGATGCCGCGTGCCGCCCGGACCTGGAAGGCCAGCACCGCGAGGGTGTTGAGCACGAACAGCGCCGAGCCGAGCCAGCCGATCCCGGGGGCGCGCGCGGCGATCCAGAGCGGGATGATCAGGCTGAGCAGGGGCATCCGCAGCAGCAGGACGGCGTTGACCGCGGTGACGGCGGCGTACCGGCGGTCGCGCAGCACGGCGAGCCGCGGCCCCGCGTCCGACGGCCCCGCCGGGGCCGGGGCCTCGGGCAGCCGCCGCAGGACCAGCGCGCTGAGCAGGAAGCCGAACGCGGTGACGGCGAAGGCCGAAAGGTAGGCGGCGCGGGTGCCGACGCTGAGCGCGATGCCGCCGATCGCCGCTCCAACGGCCAGTCCGCCGTTGAGGGTCGACTGGATGTGGGCGAGCAGGGCGGTGCGCTGCGCGGGTGGCACCAGGGCGGCGACCAGCGCCTGGCGGGCGGCTGTCAGGCCGGACTGCGCGGTGGCGTAGAGGCAGACCGCGAGCAGGAACAGCGGGTAGGAGCGGATCACCAGGAAGGCGGCGACCACGGCCGCCGTGCCGAGTGCGAGCGCCACCGAGGTGCGGCGCGGGCCGCGCCGGTCGGCGAGGTGGCCGAGCGGGACGCCGGCGACGGAGCCGAGTGCCCAGGCGAGGGTGAGGCCGAGCCCGAGGGCGGTCGGCGACATCCCGACGACCCGGGTGAAGTAGAGCGCGGAGCAGGTGTAGTAGGCACCGTCGCCCACGGCGGCGGCCAACTGGGCGGCCGCGAGGGTCCGCTGGGGCCCGGCGGGCGGCAGGGCGTCCCAACGGGCGGCTCGGTGGGTCGGCATGCTCCTCCTTCTCCGATGCGCGGGTGTCACCCGCCGGACGCATCCGGGCGGTCACCCACACGCGTCCACCTGCGTAAACGTCTTCACGGACCGTCACCCCTGCCCGCGACCGCCGGACGGGCGGCACGCGGAGCCGATCTCCGCGACCGCCGGTGCCGGCGCGCCCCCACTCTAGAGAAAAACCGGCCCAGTGGAACGGTCCAGTGATCAAGGAATTCCCTGGGCCAATCCGTCGCGCCGCCGCACCGCCGACCGACCCCTGAACCCGCGTGCGAGAGGCGCCAGTTGGCGCCTCCGAGCCCTTCAGGGCGAGCTCGCCCCGGCCTCGCCCGCGCCTCCGAAGCGCCGTCCGTACCCGCTCCGAATCCACTCCGGCCGCCCGCCGCGAAACCGCGATCGGGCAGACCAGGGGCCAACTTTGACCGTGTTGACCCGTCAGTAGCGCCCTTTTATGCTCAACGGCGTTCGCGATCCGGCACCGGGCCGGGGCCACGCCGCCCGCCCGTTCCCGTCGCCGTCCCCGGCTCGAAGGGTGGCCCCCCATCAGCACCTCCACCGCCCCCTCGGACTCCCCCAGCCGACCCGGCGGCACCGACCACCCGCACACCCGCGCCCTCCCCGGCGGCCCGGGCCCCGCCGCCGCCCCGACCGCCCCGACCTCCCCGGATACCCCCACCGGCCCCACCGTCCCCACCGCCCCGGACACCGCGGCCCCGAACGGGGCCACCCGCCGCCGGCGCTTCCTCACCTACCTGCTGGCCGCGCCCACCCTCACCGTCGCCGCCGGTCTCGGCCTCGACGCCGCCGCGCCCGCCCCCGCACGGGCCGCCGCCCCGACCCCCGTCCCGCGGCCCGCCTCGGCCGCCGTGCCCGTCCGGGAGACCGCCCTCCCCCATCAGCTGATCGGCCTGCCCGGCATCCCCGACATCGTCGACCTCGGCGACGCGATGATCATCGCCGGTCTGCCGACCGCGCACCTGCTGGTCCTCGAAGTCACCCCCGCCGGCCGGGCCGCGCTGCACCTGCCCCGGCTGGAGGTCGGCCAGGGCCTCACCACCTCGATCGCCATGATCGTCGCCGAGGAGCTCGACGCCCGCCTCTCCGACGTCGACGTCCCGCTCTGCGACTCCCGCCCCGAACTGCTCTTCAACCAGCTGACCGGCGGCTCCAACTCGATCCGCTCGCTCTACGACCCGGTGCGCGCCGCGGCCGCCGCCGCCCGCGCCCGGCTGGTGACCGCCGCCGCCAGGCGCTGGAACGTTCCCGCGGCCACCCTGCGCACCGCCGACTCCGCCGTCCTCGCCCCCGACGGCCGCCGACTCGGCTACGGCGACCTCGCCGCCGAGGCGGCCAAAGTCGCCGTACCCGCCGTCCCGGCCGTCCCCAAGACCCCCGACCAGCTGCGCCTGGTGGGCAGGCCGACCGGCCGGATCGACGCCCGCGACATCGTCACCGGCCGCGCCAAGTACGCCGGGGACCTCCAGATCCCGGGCGCCGTGCCCACCGTGGTCGCCCGGCCGACCACCGTCAACGGCACCCTCAAGTCCCTGGACGCCTCCGCCGCCCGCGCCATGCCCGGGGTGCTCGGCGTGGTGCCGATCCCGACCGGCGTCGCCGTCCTCGCCGAGACCTTCGACCAGGCGCTCAAGGCCCGCGACGCGCTGCGCACCACCTGGAACCCGGGCCCGGTCGCGGGCCTGTCCGACGCCGACGTCCGGTCCCGGCTGCGCGCCGCCCACCTGCCCTCGCTCCCGCCGCCGCTGCTCTCCCACCGGGTGCAGGCGGAGTTCGACTTCGCCTTCGTCAACCACGCCCCGATGGAGGTGCTCACCGCCGTCGCCGACGTCCGGCCGAACCGCGCCGAGCTGTGGTTCGCCTCGCAGAGCCCGATCCTCGCCCAGGGCACCATCGCCGCCGAACTCGGCCTGCCGGAGAACGCCGTCACCGTCCACGTGGTGCGCGGCGGCGGCTCGTTCGGCCGCCGGCTGTTCTTCGACGCCGCCCTGGAGGCCGCCCAGGTCTCCAAGGCCGCCGGCCGCCCGGTCAAGCTGATGTGGACCCGCAACGACGACATGCGCCACGGCCGGGTGCGCCCGGCCAGCCACCACGTCGTCCGGGCCACCTACGGCCTCGGCCAGGTGTTCAGCTGGGAGCACCACGTGGCCGGCGTCCGGACCGACCTCGGACACGGCCTCGGCGACATGCTCACCGCCGCCGGCTACAACCTCCCGCTGGCCGGGCTCACCGCCTCCGAACTGTTCTTCCTGCTCACCGAGAAGATCCCGTACGACGTCGGAGTGCCCACCCAGCTGCTCGCCGAGGTGCCGCTGGAGCTGAACACCGGAAGCTGGCGCTCGGTCTACTCGGGCACCGTCCGGGTCACCGACGAGATCATGATGGACGAACTCGCCCGCCGGATGGGCCAGGACGAGCTGGGCTTCCGCCGCGACCGGATGCGCAGCGCCGCCGGGCGGGCGGTGCTGGACGAGCTCGCCAAGCGCGGCAACTGGGGCCGCCCGATGCCTCCCGGCCACGCCCAGGGCATCGGCTACCACGACGAGCACAGCGCCAGCGCCGGGTACCTGGTCGAGCTGGACGCCACCGACCGCGCCAACCCCCGGGTGACCAAGGCCGTCGTCGTCGCCGACGTCGGCCGGGTGATCAACCCCAAGGGCCTGGAGGCCCAGCTGACCGGCGCGCTGGTCGACGGCATCTCGGTGATCCTGCAGGCCGGCAACCACCTGGACAACGGGGCCTTCCGGGAAGGAAGTTACGGCGACTTCCACTACGCCCGGCAGCGGCACACCCCGCCGGTGGTCGAGGTCCACCTGATGCCGCCGAGCGGACCGCCCGGCGGCGCGGGTGAGTTGGGCGTCCCGGCCGCCTCGGCCGCCGTCGCCAACGCCTATGCCCGCGCGACCGGCACCAGCCCCCGCTCCTTCCCGATCGAATTCTGACCTCCGGCACCATCCGACCACCTGCTGAGGAATCCCGACTCCCCATGCCCACCCACACCTTCGTCCTCAACGGGCGGCCCGTCAGCGTCGAGGCCCCGGACGACATGCCGCTGCTCTGGGTCCTGCGCGACAAGCTCGGCGTCACCGGCCCCAAGTACGGCTGCGGGGTGGGCGTCTGCCGCGCCTGCACCAGCCACCTGGACGGCGAGGAGTTCCAGCCCTGCACCCGGTCCGTCAAGGACTGCGGGGGCCGCACCGTCACCACCATCGAGGGCCTGGCCGACGGCGAGGTCCTCCACCCCGTCCAGGAGGCCTGGCTCGCCTGCGACGTCGCCCAGTGCGGCTTCTGCCAGCCCGGCCAGATCATGACCGCCGTCGCCCTGCTGCGCCGCACCCCGAACCCGACGGACGCGGACATCGACCGGATCCAGAACGTCTGCCGCTGCGGCACCTACCCGCGCATCCGTGAGGCGATCAAGCAGGCCGCCGCGCGGCAGGCCGCCAAGCCCTGAGCCGCCCGAGTCGGCTTGAACCGCCCCGAACCGCCCCGAACCGCCCTGAACTGCCCTGAACTGCCCTGAACCGCCGTGGGCCGACCGGCACCCCGCGGCCCCTGGCCCGGCCGGCCCGGAGCACCTAGGCTTGCCGGACCACGTCGCCGAGCCGGCAAGGATGACGCATGATCAGGCGCCGTTCACTGCTCGCCCTCGCGGGCCTGGGAGGCTCCGCCGCCCTGCTGCCCGCCGGGCCCGCCCTCGCCGCCCCGCCGCGGACCGTCGACCTGCCCGCGCCGCCGCGCACCATCGACCTGCCCGCGCCCACCGTCGGCCGGCCGGTCGGCACCACGAGCCTGCACCTGGTGGACCACGACCGACCCGACCCGTTCGCACCCACCCCCGGCCCGCGCGAGCTGATGGTGCAGTTCTGGTACCCGGCGCGCGGCACCGCCGGCCGGCCCCGCGTGCCCTACACCACTCCCCGGGTCGCGGCCGCGATCGAACAGATCCTGCCGCTGGACCCGGGCACCCTCGACCTGGTCCGCCCCACCGCCCGCGCCGGCGCACCCGCCCACCCCGGCCCGCTCCCCCTGCTGCTGCTCGGCCACGGCCGCACGGGCGGACGCAGCAACTGCACCGCGCTGGCCGAGGAGTTGGCCGCGCACGGCTACCTCGTCGCGGCCGTCGACCACACCTACGACGCCGCCGCCGTCGAGTTCCCGGACGGCCGGCTGGTGCGCAGCGTCCTGCCGGAGGACCCGCCGGACTGGGACGCCGCCGAGCGCAAGGAGATCGCCGCGCGGGTCGGCGACCTGCGCTTCGTCACCGATGAACTGACCGACGGCCGACTGCCGTTCCGGGTCGACGAGGAACGGATCGGCGTGCTCGGCCACTCCATGGGCGGAGCCGCGGCCGCCGAGGCACTGCGCCTGGACCCGCGCTTCCGGATCGGCCTCGACCTCGACGGCGGCCTGTTCGGCTCCCCCGTCCCGGAGCTCGGGCTGGACCGGCCGTTCCTGCTGCTCACCTCGATCGACGACCACGACACCTGGCAGCGCTGGCGCGAGCACCACCGCTCCTGGGGCCGCCAACTGCGCACCCTGGGCGCGGGCCACCTCACTTTCACCGACCTGCCGCACGCCGCCGTCCCCGGCAACCTCCCGGCCCACCTGCCCCCCGAGGTCTACACCAGGCTGCTCGGCACCATCGCCCCCGCCCGCGCCACGGCGCTCACCCGCACCTACGTCCGGGCCTTCGCCGACCACTTCCTCCGCGGCCGCCCCGCCCCGCTCCTCGACGCCCCGTCCCCGCGCCACCCGGAGATCGAGTTCCGCTGGAGCCACTCGTAGGCACTCCGGCGCCGGGGTGCGGCGCCGGGGTGCGCGCATCGCACGGCGCAGCCGGGAACACCTCCCGGCCGCCGGGCCGGTGGCGCGCCTCCCCGCAGCCGGGGGTCCGAAGACAGGCCCTGCCTAACTCATCGGGCCCGCCGCCGGGTCGCGGCCGAAGAAGGCGGCGAGCCGGTCGTACGCCGGGGCGTCGTCGGGGACGGCGACGGCGGGGCCGAAGGCGTGCCGCTCCTCCTCCGCGCCGCGGTACTCGGGCTTGAGCGCACCGCCGGCCCAGGCGAGCGCGGCGAGCGCGACCTCGTGGTCCAGGCCCTCGGTGGACTGGCCGGTGGCGTGGGCCAGGTCCCAGCCGTGGACGGCGAATTCGGCGGTCTGCTGGTCGACCGGGAAGCGGGCCGGCAGGGCGCCGAAGCCGGGGATCTCCAGGGTGCCGCCGAGGTCGCCGGCCGCGCGCCAGGCGTCGACCAGTTCCTCGGCCCCGGCCTCGAAGGCGTGCAGCCAGTCGTCCTCGACCCGTTCGAAGGGCTGCGACCAGTCCGGCTGCCCGCCCTTCGCCCGTACGGTGAACTGCCGCAGGTCGTGCAGGAGGTGGCTGATCAGGTCGCCGACGTCCCAGGAGCGGCAGGGCGTCGGGTGGCCGGCCAGCTCGACGCCGGTGCCGTCGATCAGCCCGGCGGTCTGCGCGAGGGCCCGGGCGAGCAGCCCGATCGGGTCTTCCGCTGCGGTCATGGCACACCTCTCGGTACGGGGTCCCGGTGCGGGAGCACGGGTCGTGCCGGGCGATCGTAAGCGCGGGCGCAGACAACCGCCCGGCACGACACCGTGCCGCCGGGTCCCGTGCGTCAGGCGGCGAAGCCGCCGTCCACCGCCAGCTCGGCGCCGGTGACGTACCGGCCGTCCTCGCCCGCCAGGTAGGCGACGGCGGCGGCGACGTCCGCGCCGGTGCCGAAGCGGCCGAGCGCGGTGAGCCCGCGCTGGAACTCCGCCGACGGGCCGTCGACCGGGTTCATGTCGGTGTTGATCGGCCCCGGGTGGACCAGGTTGGCGGTGATCCCGCGCGGCCCGAGCTCCCGGGCCAGCGCCTTGGTCAGGCCGATCAGCGCGGCCTTGCTGGTCGCGTACAGCGTGGCGCCGGGGAAGGCGACGCGCTGGGCGATGCAGCTGCCGACGGTGACGATCCGTCCGCCCTCGGCCAAGTGCGCGGAGGCCGCCCGGGCGTAGAGGAAGGGTGCCCGGACGTTCACCTCCAGCACCCGGTCGACGTCCGCCAGGGTGAGGTCGCCGATCGGGCCGAGGACGCCGACCCCGGCGTTGTTCACGAGGACGTCCAGCTTCCCGAACCGCTCGACGACGGCCTCGACCACGCCCTCCACCGCCTGCGGGTCGGCGCTGTCCGCCCGTACGGCCCAGCCGGTCCGCCCCATCGCGGTGATCTTCGCGGCGATCTCCTCGGCCCGCTCCGCAGCGCCCTGGTAGGTCACCACCACGTCGGCGCCGTCCTCGGCCAGCCGCAGGGCGACCGCCGCCCCGATCCCCCGGCTGCCGCCGGTCACCAGGGCCACCTTGCCGTCGAGCACCGTCGCACCGTTCATCGTCATATCTCCAGAACTCCTCGTTCCGATCTCGGACATGACTCGATCCTGGTCCGGCGGGCTTCAAACCTCCGGCGGTATTCGGACGTTGCGTTCAACGTTCAACAATTCCGTGCGGCGCCCCGCACCCCGGCGCACACGCCCGCCAGTGGTAGTACGACCCGACCGCCGGCTGACCCGTCCAGTTGGGCCCGGCCGCCGGGTCGGCTCCGGCGTAGGCGAAGGGCAGCGCGACCTTCCGCCCGCCGTCCAGGACCAGCAGGTGCCGGCGCGCCCGGTACTCGAAGCCGGCCGACCGCAGCGCCGCCACCACCGCGCGGGCCGCACCGGAGCCGTCCGGGCGGCGCACCGACTCCGGGTCGAAGTGCGCGGCGAACCGGCCGTCCGGGGTCAGCCAGGACGCGGCGCGGGTGATCGCACCGAGCTGGTCACCGAGGTAGTGCAGCCCGTGCACACAGGTGATCAGGTCGTAGGACCGCTCCGGCTCCCAGTCCGCCACCGCCGCCGTGACCAGGCGCAGGTGCGGCAGCTCCGCCAGGTCCGGCGGCGGGGCCGGCGGGCCGACCAGGTCCACACCGGTCAGCTCCACGACCGCACCCGGGGTCCGCCTCCGGGCCGCCGCCAGCAGCGCCCGGCCCTCGCCGCTGCACAGGTCCAGCCACCCCGGCGTCGCACCCCCGTGCTCCGCCAGCCAGGCGAGCGGGTCGAAGCCGAGCTCGCGGGCGTAGCTGTTCACCCCGGTGAGCCCGCGCTCGCGGTTCATCGTGCTGTTGGCCACCACCGGGGAGGCGGTGAGCTCGCTGTCGTCGATCAGTCGGATCATCGGCCGACCCTACCGGCGGGGGCGCGACAGCCGACCGCACGCGGAGGACGGGGCCCCGCAAGGGCCTGCCAGGGCTCGCAGCGGGCCGTAACGGGCCGTTAACGGCCCGCGAACGCACCGGAACCGGCCGCGGCGGCCCCGCCCGGCGAGGGCGGCGCCCCGGCCCGGGGGCAAGACACCCTCGGGGCGGTCCCCCCCCGCCGGG